>JBDTXE010000065.1:0-9069 GCA_040006335.1 Verrucomicrobiota bacterium
AGCGCAACGTCACTGCGCACGACATCGAAAAGCAATGTCATGCTGTCTTCGAAAACGTGAAGCTGGTGCTTGAGGATGCAGGCGCGCGCTGGGAAGACATCGTCGATGTCACCGTTTTTCTGACCAATATGAAGAACGATTTTCCAATCTATAACCGCATCTATGCGGAGTATTTCGCCGGCGACGGCAAACCGAATCCGACCCGCACTACCGTCGAAGTTACCTCCCTGCCGACACCGATTGCAATCGAGCTGAAAGTCATCGCCACTTTGCCTAACGAATCGTGAGTCCGCTAGGTTTCCGCGTGGCGGCGGCAGATCACACCGGCTTTACGGTGAGCGACCTGGAGAAGTCGCTCGTCTTCTGGCGCGATGTGCTCGGCCTCGAGCTTTCTCATCGCGCGCATCAGACCGGCGAACTCGCGGAAGAAATCACCGGGGTGAAAGGCGCCGAAATTCAATTGGCCGTGCTCCGGGCGCCTGGTCATAAGATCGAGCTTCTGCAATATCTCGCGCCGCCGGAACGAACAAAAGCGGAGGCACGACCGTGCGACGTTGGCTTCGCCCACGTTGCCCTGGTGGTGGACGACCTCGAGGCGCTGCTGCAACGGATCGCCTCGTTCGGATGGAAAGCGGCTGGGGCGCCGCAAATGCTGAGGAAAGGCCCGAACGCGGGGAAGCGCGTCGTCTACGTGCGCGATCCCGACGGCACGACGATAGAATTCATGCAGGCCGCCGCGGGCAATTGAATTCGCCTTAATCCGGTCTACACGATGGAGATGCCATTCTCGGTCGAGGAGAGTTTCGCGCGCCAGCTGGATGCCGAAGATCCATTACATGGATTTCGCGAACGATTTCATCTCCCAACGGACGCGGACGGCCGATCACTGATTTATTTCGTCGGTAATTCGCTAGGGCTCATGCCAAAGACGGCACGCGCGTTCGTTGAGCAGGAGCTGGAGAATTGGGAGAAACTCGCGGTCGATGCCCATCTCGGCGCGGCCACTCCCTGGTATACCTACCACGAGAGCGTGCGCGAACCACTGGGGCGCATCGTTGGTGCGCTCCCGCATGAGGTCATCGCGATGAACAGCCTGACGGTGAACCTGCACCTGCTGATGGCGACATTTTTTCGTCCGACAAAAACCCGCTTTAAGATTCTGATGGAGGAACCGGCGTTCCCCTCGGACACCTACGCGATCAAATCGCAGATCGCGCATCATGGACTCGATCCGGCGCACGCGCTGGTGCTGGCGCGGCCGCGCGCAGGAGAGATGACGGTGCGGGCGGAAACGATTCACGAATTGTTAGAAAGAGAAGGTGAGCAGATCGCGGTGGTGCTGCTGGCTGGGGTGAACTTTTTCACCGGCCAGTTTTTCGATCTCAAGACGGTCACAGCCGAAGCGCAGGGCCGCGGAATTACCGTCGGGATCGATCTCGCGCACGCGGTCGGCAATGTTCCTCTCGCCCTGCACGATTGGAACGTCGATTTCGCGGTCTGGTGTTCCTACAAATATCTCAATGCCGGGCCCGGGGCGGTGGCGGGCGCGTTCGTGCACGAGCGCCATGCCCGGAAGACGGATTTACCCCGGCTCGCGGGCTGGTTCGGCAATGATCCGAAGACGCGCTTTGAAATGCGACCGGAGTTTGTGCCGGTGCCAAGCGCGGACGCCTGGCAGGTGAGCAATCCTCCGATCTTTTCTATGACTCCGCTGCGGGCGTCGCTCGCCCTCTTCGAGGAGGCCGGTGGCATGAAGTTGTTGCGGGAGAAATCGATCAAGCTGACCGGTTATCTCCACTACCTCCTCGAGGAACTCGGGGGCGAGGCGCTGGAAGTCATCACGCCTGAGCAACCATCGGAGCGAGGTTGCCAGCTATCGATCCTGGCCAGTCGCGATGCGAAGGGAATTTTTACGAGGCTGGAAGCGGCCGGAGTGAAATGCGATTTCCGGGAACCGAACGTGATTCGGGCCGCGCCCACCCCGCTCTACAATACCTTCCACGAGGTCTGGCGTTTCGCGCGCCTGTTGCGCGAGCTGGTCTAGCACCACCGACCGGCGATTCTCCGTTAGCGGAGCAATTCTTTCACGCAGCTGATCAAGCCTTCGACTGCGAAGGGCTTGACCAGATATTTCACTTCGTGGTTGTCGAGGAAGCCGTGGATGGTGGCCTCGGCGGAGAAGCCGGTGATAAAAATGAATCGCTCCGCGATGTCCGGCCGCACGCTTTTCGTCGCAAGATAAAACTCGTCCCCGCGGAGGCGTGGCATTTTGAGATCGCAAACCACCGCGTCGTACCGATGGTTCTTCACTTTAAGCATAGCCTCCTCGCCATCGAAAGCGACGTCGACGAGGTAGTTTTCCTCGGCCAGGATCCACTGCAAAGCGGCGGCCAGCTGCTGGTCGTCATCCACCACCAGAATCGCCTTCATGTGGACGGAGTGGAGGCCGCTGTTCTCGTCCGGTTTGCGCTCGAATCTCATCGCGTTGCCTGCTGGTTGAGCAGCCGTAGTGCCATCCACGAGGGAGAGCACCATTGTCGGCTGTTTTCTCTCTTTCCAGCTTTCTCGATTCATCGATGTTGCGGAGGTGCCAAAATTTACCCTCATCGGGAGCGGTTTAGCCGGAGGTCTGCTGGCGGCTTACCTGGGCCGGCGCGGCTGGGAAGTGGAGCTTTACGAAAGAAGGGCTGATCCGCGGGCGGGAAACTTCGTCGGCGGGCGCTCGATTAATCTGGCCCTTTCCACTCGCGGCATTCACGCCTTGGAGCAGCTGGGCATCGCCGGGGAGGTGCTGCAGCAAGCCATCCCAATGCGGGGACGGATGGTGCACGAGAAAACCGGCGCGCTTCACTTCGCGCCATACGACGCTGACCCGCGGAAGTGTATCAACTCGATCGGTCGCGCCGCGCTCAACACCACGATCATCGATGCCGCGGTCCGGTACCCGAACGTGCGGGTGCATTTCAATCATCGTTGCACCGGCGTGGAGATCGACAGGCCGAGCGCGCGTCTGCTCGAGGAAGGGAGCAGCGAAGAACAGATCATTGGCGCGGAGACGATCATCGGAGTCGACGGCGCTTTTTCGGCGGTTCGCCAAGCAATGCGAAGCCAGCTGCCCGATTTCCACTATGACGAGAGCTATCTTCCGCATGGTTACAAAGAGC
The DNA here is from genome assembly GCA_040006335.1 of Verrucomicrobiota bacterium. GTDB lineage: Bacteria > Verrucomicrobiota > Verrucomicrobiia > Chthoniobacterales > UBA10450 > AV69. Next base: position 3,165 of record JBDTXE010000065.1, read on the forward strand.
TGACGATCCCGCCGGCGAGCGATGGCGGCTGGCAGATGGAAAAGAATGCGCTCCACATCTGGCCGCGGCGCAGCTTCATGATGATCGCCCTCCCCAACCCAGATGGCTCTTTTACCTGCACGCTCTTCTGGCAGGCGGAAGGGGTGCGGAGTTTTGCAGACACCACTTCGGACATCGCGATTAGCCGCTTTTTCGCGGAAGAATTTCCTGACGCGGTCCCCCTCATGCCCACGCTGCTGGAAGATTTCCGTGCGAATCCGACTGGCTCGCTCGTGACCATTCGCTGCGCGCCGTGGTTTTATCGGGATAAGGTCGCGCTCCTGGGCGACGCGGCTCACGCGGTCGTCCCCTTTTACGGGCAGGGGATGAACGCCGCCTTCGAAGATTGTGAAGTGTTGGACCAATGCCTGGCGCGATTTCCGGACGAGCGCGCGAGCGCGTTTGCGGAATACTTCGCGCTCCGCCAAGAAAATACCGACGCCCTGGCTGACCTCGCGGTGGAGAATTTCGTGGAGATGCGCGACAAAACCGCTTCCCGCACCTTTCGGATGAAAAAGCAGCTCGATCATCTGCTCGAGAGCAAGTTGCCGGGAGCGTATCTGCCGCTTTACACCATGATCAGCTTCACGCGGATTCCTTACGCCGAGGCAGCCAGGCGGGCGCGGCGGCAGGACGCGCTCCTCTATCTCGGCCTTGGCCTGATCGGGCTTTTCGCTGCCTCGGTCCTCGGCCGGCTTCTTCCCCGCTCCGTGGTCCGGCGCTAACCGACAGCCGCGGCGGAGGAATGACTTGGGGTTAAACCCGGTTATCCTGTGTCGCTCCACTCATGCCTACGACCGCGCGCCCTTCCTTTCGCAAAACAACCGAGAGCTTCGTCGCAGGGGCAAAGACACTTCCGCAACACTATTTCATCTCGCCCGAGATTCTCGCCGCGGAGCAGAAGCAGATTTTCTCCGAGAATTGGCTGTTGGTCGGACATGAGAGCGAGGTCGCGCGCAGTGGAGACTATTTCCTCGCAGAGATCGCTGGAGAAAACCTGATCGTCCTCCGCGGGAACGACGGCGCATTTCACGCTTTCCACAATGTCTGCCGGCATCGCGGGACACGCCTTTGCCAAGAGCGATCGGGACATGTGCGTGCGATCCAATGTCCCTATCACGCCTGGACCTACACGCTGGAGGGACGTTTAACGGGTGCTCCCCAAATGGACGAGGTGCCAGGTTTCGTTAAGTCAGACTATCCACTTTACCCGGTAAACCTGGGACGCTGGGAAGGTTTTCTCTTCGTCAACCTCTCTTTGTCCCCCACCCCGCTGGACGATTGGTTCGCGCCGCTGGCCGGTAAGTTCGCGCATTGGAATCTTCCAAACCTGCGCTCGGCTCAACGAATCGACTACATGGTTCAAGCCAACTGGAAGCTGATCTTCGAGAATTATTCAGAGTGCTATCATTGCCCCGGGGTGCATCCGGCTCTCGCCAAACTCACGCCCTTCGATTCGGCCGAGAACGACTTGTGCGAAGGCCCCTTCCTCGGAGGGTTCATGGCGATCACCAAAGGTCGAAGTCTAACGATGAGTGGCAACGCCTGCGCGTTGCCGGTGGGGGACATCGGAGCTGAGGATCATCAGCGAGTTTTCTACTACTCCATCTTCCCCAACATGCTGCTGAGCATGCATCCGGATTACGTGATGGTGCATCAGCTCTGGCCGGAAGCGCCGGATCGCACCCGCATCCTTTGTCACTGGTTTTTTCATCCCGAAGCGAGCCTAAACGACAGCGGCCGTCATCCCTATGCACCGGCAGACGCAATCGAATTCTGGGACATGACGAATAAGCAGGATTGGCATGTGTGTGAGCTGAGCCAGCAGGGAATCAGCTCCAGCGCTTATGCGCCGGGCCCCTATTCTGCGCGCGAGAGTATTCCCGCGGCGTGGGACCGAGAGTATTTGCGACGGCTGGAAAAAATCGTCCCCTGAGGCTCGTCAGTAATCTACCCGAGATAGCGCTGCGCAATCGGCATCCGGCGGCCGACGCCAAAGGCTCTGCTCGTCACTCGGAGGCCCGGGGCAGCCTGGGCGCGCTTGTATTCGTTAGAATCCACCCGGCGCTGAATCCATTGCACCGTATTTTCTGCAAAACCCTGGCTGACAATGTCGGCGACGCTAAGATTCTCCTCGACGTAAAGGCGCAAAATCGCATCGAGGATTTCGTAGGGCGGTAAAGTATCCTGATCCCTTTGGTTGGGCTTGAGCTCGGCACTAGGCGGTTTTTCGATGGTGGAAAGAGGGATCATCTCCCGCTCCCGGTTGATGAACCGAGCCAACTCGTAGACCATCGTCTTCGGCACGTCGCTAATCACGGCCAGGCCGCCTGCCATGTCGCCGTAGATGGTGCAATAGCCCACGGCGAGTTCGCTTTTGTTGCCGGTCGAAAGAACGATATGGCCAAATTTGTTTGAAAGCGCCATCAGGATCATGCCGCGCAAGCGGGCCTGCATGTTCTCCTCGGTCGCGTCTTCCGTGCGACCGGCGAAGACCTCCTTGAACTGCGCTTTGAAAGCGGCGAAGGCATCGCGAATCGGGATCTGCAGGCAGGTGATGCCAAGATTTTTCGCGAGGGCGATCGCATCGACAATGCTGCCACGCGAAGAGAACTGACTCGGCATGCAAACGCCGGTGACATTCGCCGGCCCGAGCGCGTCCGCCGCGAGCGCGGCCACGACCGCTGAATCGATGCCGCCGCTCAGACCAAGCACGGCGGACTTAAAACCGCATTTGGAAAGGTAGTCCCCCAGCCCGAGACGGAGCGCCTGATAAAGCTCGTGAATGGACGAAGCGGAGGTGATCTTCAAGCAGGCAGGTGCCTCGCTATCGACCACTTCTGTCGCCTCCGCGAAAGAGGCGAGCTGTGAGAGTAATTCGCCGCGCCCGTTCACCGCGATGGAGTGTCCGTCGAAGATTAATTCATCGTTCCCTCCGATGGCGTTGCAGTAGAAAATCGGGCGCTGATGCTCGGCGGCGAGCCCGCAGATCATTTCGCGGCGCGAGTCCGGTTTACCCAGGCTGAACGGCGAGGCGCTCAGGTTGAGAATGATTTCCGCGCCCTGCTGCACGAGCGACTGCACGGGATCGATATCGTAGAAGGGGCGAGGAAGATAACGCTCGGTCCAAATATCTTCGCAGATCGTGACCCCTACCTTTTGCCCGCGAAAATCGAGTGGCGACACTTTTCGCGCCGGCTCGAAATAACGATCTTCGTCGAAGACGTCGTAGGTCGGCAGGAGCGACTTGTGGACTTTTTGAATTTCCTGGGCCGGCGCGAGAAAGGCGGCGGCATTGTGAAAAGGTTTGCCGTTTCCCGTATTGCGATCGACAAACCCGACGACGAGCGCGGCACCAGTGAGCCGGCTCTGCAAGCGGTCAAGCACCGCCAGGTTGTCGGACACAAACCGAGATTTCAAGACCAGGTCCTGCGGCGGATACCCTGGGATGGAAAGCTCTGGTGTGAGAACGATGTCCGCACCCTCGGCCACGAGCTTGTCGTAAGCGGCAGCAATCTTCTCACCGTTGCCCTCGAGGTCGCCCACGGTGGCATTGATTTGGGCGAAACCAATCTTCATGCGCAACCCGCCAAGTTAAGCGAGCGCTAATGGGGCGGCAAATAAGCCGCTATCTGGAAGCAGGTATGACTTCGGTCGTGCGAGCCTTCGGATAGCCGCCATTCAAGGCGTCATCCGCACCTTCGACGAAAACCATGCCCCACTTTAGCAAGCAGGCCGCAGCGAAGCCAGCCACAGCGCAAATGATGACTTTCTGGAAGAACGTTGCCTGCATTTCCTCCGTATAGGAAGCATTCGCGGTGCCAGTAATCTGAGTCGTTACTATCTGCGAGAGAGAATGATAGCGTGACGGATCAGAATTATTAGAAAATGCTAGCGCAGCTTTTACCAGAATCCCCACTGCCCGGTTTTCATAATCCAGAGGCCCAGCAAAAGGTTTGTCGTCGCGTGTGCGAGGATGCATGAACCCAGGCTACGGGTGCGCCATGCCACCAAATTATAGGCGACCCCAGTAAACAGGGCCGCGGGCCAGTCGGCCGATTGGTGGCTGAAGCAAAATGCCAGCGCGACGGCGATAAACGAAAACCAAGTGAAAGTACCGAAGGAGACTCGCTCGAAGTTTTCGTCAATAAGATAGCGCAACAGGAATGCCCTCCAAAAAATCTCTTCAAGAATCGGGACAACAACGACTAGGCGGAGAAAACGCACACCGATGCTGCCCCAGAACAACCACGACCGTCCGCCGGCAATGCTTTCCGGATTGAATCCATCCGTGCGCGCCGGCACGCCAAAAAATTGTTGCGGCGAAATCCAGACGAAAAATACCACGAGCGCGGCAGCGAGGGTGAAAAGGATCCGCGCGGGATTGTGCCAGCTGTAGGAACCACGGAAGGCGAAGAGAAGCGCCCCACACGCGAGGGTTTGAAGCGGGTAGATCCAATAGGTGGCGTGCTCTAACCAGAAGGAGCGGCTGGAATTCGTTAGGACATTATTCACGGCGAGAAACGCGATGAACACTCCCATCGGAAGAATATGGGCGTAAAGACGGCGCCGTTGCGCCGCAGTTTGGCTCTCGGAAATCAAGTCTTACTGTTCTCCCATGGAAGACGAGGAGAACAAGCAGCAATCTGCCCAGGCGCTTACTCTGGCCCTGGAGCTAGAGCTGGCACGAAAGCGAGCCGCCCGGGTGAGCCAGCAAGCACGGCGCCGTCAGATTCGTCTCCTCAGCTTGGCGGTCCTATTCCTTCTCATCCTCGCCGGAATCGTGGCCTTCTTCTTTATCTCCCACGCAATGAGCGCAGCTCGCGGTGAGCGATCTCTTCCTACCGCCTCGCCATAAGCAGCTCGGCGATGCGGTTGGCGGAAGAATCAGTTGCGCCGCGCTAGCGCGCGATCGCCTGCGGCCCAACACGCTGCGCACTTCGCTGAGAGGCGCGGCGGTCGTTGATGACGAAGTTGTTGTTGTCGCCAAATTTTGCCCAGGGCCCTCTCGGCACCTCCGAGAAATCGACGAAACGCCAATCGGTCACATCGGTTTCACCCATCCCGAGATAATCGCGAACGGCCGGGGAGACATCGAGGCCCGCGCCCCTGTTAAGATTCGGTTTTGGGCGATCCTGGCCGAAAACATATTGCCAATGATCGGTCCGAAACGGTCCCGCATCTTCCCACTGGGCGTAGGCCACGCGGCCACCTTTGCGAATGGCGATCCAGCGCCCTTTGCAAGTGCTAACGCCGGGCCCCCGATAGGTCGACTTAAACCAGGGAACCACCGTCGGCGCCTCCGCGCGATGGCCGTTACTCGACTTATCGTTATAAGGGAGAGCGCAATAAAATGGATTTTGCCTCGGGGTAAACTTGGTCGGCGCATAACCGCTGCGCCGGGATGGGTCTGGATCGTCAAATCCTCCGTAATTTTCAGCCCAGTGCGCGTCCCATGAGCTGCTGCGATTGGGGACGGGATTGCGGTCGGTCGGTTCCTCGCCGATCCAAAAAACGGTTGTCACGATTTGCTCACGCCAAGGAAAACGCTCTGTCACTCTCGCCACCGGGGGCGGCGCGGCTGCGGGCGAGAAAAATTTCGCATCTCCCAGCGGAGCAAACGCTTTGTCGGAGAGCGGACCCGCTCCGCTGAACGGAAGCTTCCCGGACGGAAGCTCGCCCAGCACAGGGAGGGCGGACAAAAAGCCACCTGACAGCAAAACGACAAAAGTGTGGGTAAAGGATCCGGGCTTCATAGTCGGGGGGCGCGCTGCGAGGCAGTGGCCGCGAAAAAGACAATCAGAGGTTACTACAGTAATTATCGGAGTGCCAGCGCAGAGTGCGCCTGGAGTTGAATTATTCTCCG
>JBDTXE010000066.1:0-9069 GCA_040006335.1 Verrucomicrobiota bacterium
TTTCCCCGGTTCCGGTCAACGCTTGCACTGAAGTTTCCCTGATCCTTCTGGATTCGCCAGCACCGACGACGAGAAGCTTGCCGACACTCGCGACGACGCCGATCGGCTTGGGCGCGCTTCTAGCGGGTAAGGGCTTCGACCACAGCACGGCGCGCAGACGCGGGAAGTTGCTCACACACTTCGACTCGGCGTCCTGCTCGCGCGGATCCGGCGGAGATTAGCAGATCGCCGCGAAGATCGACACCGGCATAGCGTTCTCGCAACGGAACGGACGAGACGTCAGCGGCCGCAAGAATGGCGGCGGCGTCGAAAATCGGGCCGCCTGTGTTTCCGCTGACCTTTGTCCAAAACCAAAGCCATGCCCGACTTTTCGCGCGCACAAAATATCCCGAGACGCTGCGCTCACCAAGGTGCCGCATGTCATCGGCATTCAGCGCGATCGCGGCTGCGGTTTTGATCGGAACAAGTGTAAGCGGAACGCTCATCTTCAAAACCTGCCGAACCGCTCCGGGATCTTTCACCACGTTGGCGTCATGAATGCGGAGAGCATGTCTAGATCCAAGACGAAGCAGCGCGGGTTCGGTTTTGCCGCCGACGAAGATGACGCGCCGGATGCGGGCGGCAAGAGTCGGATGCAGCACTTGCAGCGTAGCCAGATTTGTGAGCGGCCCAAGGCAGACATAGGTCAACGCGCGGTCGGTCGAGAGTCTCGCCGCGAGAGCGCGCGTCGCTGCCGTATCCACCCCGAGATCATGGCGGGAACGCGCACCGGGAAAGACGGCGGGCGGCTTCAGGGTCCTTTCTGCGCTCAAACGCCGGAGCAAATCCCTCGTCGCTGCCGTCGTGGCCGTGACGGGCGCGTTTCCATAGCTCGTGCTGACGCCTGCAATCCGCAAATCCGGAAGTTGAAAAGCAAGCGCGAGGGCGAAAGCATCATCGACTTCACGCAGCGGCGAGCCGATTGAACAATCGGTATCGATCCAGATCGTAGTGGCGTGGGCGCTGGTGAGGGCAGAGAGAGCGAAGATGAAGCCAGCAACTCCGATTCGCGGGTCAAAACCGCGCAGGCGAGAACGTCTCGAGTAGCGCCCGTTTGTCCTCACGGAACGTAATGCGCCGGCGCGGCCCGCCGCTATCGCACCGCACATACCACCGCGAGGCAACGCCGATCGGCAACGGGGCTAGCAGCAGTCGCCACCGTCGCAGCAGTTGCTCGCCTCTGTGGTCACGTGATAGCCCTGGCCTTTGGTCTCCCGCGGATGGCGGATGGCCACGCGGGAGCAGTCGAAGGGTTTGGCCTCTGCTAACGAAATATCGCCAATCGGCTCCACGAACTCAAAGGCCCCGCGGTAGGGAGCTTTTTGGTAAAGATTGTAGGTCTTGTCGCAAACAGCATAGCGGAACCCCCTCTGCATCCGGTGGTTGTCGTCGTCCAGGATCTCGCGAAACGGACCGCGATAAATCACTGCCTGATTGCGCTCAAAGCACGGACCCTGTTTGCCCTTGAAGGCTTCGACCGTGACAGAGCGAAACTCGATCCCTTCGACCGTCTGCCAGGGCGCGGCATCGCGTTTGAGGATTTGAATTCCGTAGAAACCGGCGGCGCCGAAAGCGTCGAGGATGCCGGTCTCGGTCAGCGCCCCGGAAATGCAGCCGCTCCAAAGTTCCGGATCGCTCTGTAAGTGTTCCGGCACTTCCTCATCGGAAACAATATCGGAAATGACGGCCCGCCCGCCTTTTTTCAAAACGCGAAAGATCTCTTCGAACATCTGTCGCTTCGATTTCGGTTCGACGAGATTCAGAACGCAGTTGGAGACGACGACATCGACCGAATCGCTCGCAACCAGCGGATGTTTCACGCGGAGATCCTGCGCCAGTTCGTCCGCCTGCAGAAAAGAGTCGGCGTTCGTGATCGGTTTCTTCGTCAGTTCCTGCTCAAGCCGCTCCAGGTCCAAGGCCAGGTCTTGGATCCGTCCTTTGCGAAATTCCACGTTCTGGAAACCGATCTTTTCCGCGACGATGGGCGCATTGCGACGCGCGACCTCGAGCATGTCATCGGTCATATCCACCCCGATAACTCTCCCTTTCGGACCCACCACCTGGGCGGCGATGAAACAGATCTTGCCGGTGCCACTGCCGAGATCGAGCACGGTTTCGCCGGCACGGAGGTATTTACTGGGATCTCCACAGCCGTAGTCCCGCTCAATCACCTCCGTGGGGATGACTTTGAGGTATTCTGGATTGTAGGGAATGGGGCAGCAGAGCTTCGCTTCCGCAACTTTGGCTCCCGCAGCGTATCTTTCCCGGACGGCGGCTTCGGCGTTTAATGTGCTCATGCGTACAAAAGAGTAGTTCGACTATTGGCGGAAAACTAGCCTGATGGCAATACGCCAACCTCCGTGTCGCGGGATGCAGCCGGACTCACGACTGGAAGATTTTTTCGTTTCAAAAAGAGATGCCTCCGGATTCATGAACTCCCGCGCCGGGCTCGCCGGTAAAGCCAGGCGAAGATTTTTTGCGCGCGCGGCGTAAGACGCGTCTTGTTAAACTGATCCCCGGCTTTGCGCGCCATCTCGGCGAGAGTGGGATAGGCATGGATCATACCTGCCAATTTCCCCAGCCCGACTTTGGCGTGCATGGCCACAACGAATTCATGGATTAAGTCGCCGGCATGCGGTCCCACGATGGCCGCGCCCAGAATTTCATCGGAGCCTTTTTTCACCAGAATCTTGGCAAAACCAGCCACTTCATCTTCCACGATGGCGCGATCGACGTCCTTCAGTTCCACGCGGAAAACCGTAAACTCGACACCCTTTTTCCGCGCCTCGCGCTCACCCAGGCCGACGTGCGCGATTTCCGGGTCGGTATACGTGCACCATGGCACGATCGACCAGTTGACTTTCTGCCGCAGCAGTTGCAGCGGCATGAGAATATTTCGAACGACCACGCGCGCGCTCGCGTCGGCGGTGTGAGTGAACTTGAGCCGATTTGCGATATCGCCCGCGGCGTAAATGTGGCGTTGCGATGTCTGCAGATATTCGTTCACCGTCACGCCATGTTCATCGTGCGCCACCTCCGCGCTGGCGAGATCGAGCGTGCGCAAATTCGGCGTTCGTCCGACGGCGAGGAGCAATATCTCGGTCGATTTGGTCGTGCCGTCTGCAAAGGTCAGCGTGGTGCGGTCTCCCTTTTGCGTCGCGCTTTCCACCCTGGCGGAGAGACAGACCTTCACCCCTTCCCCTTCCAAACGTGCCTTTAAAAACTCGCCCACTTCCTCGTCTTCCGGAGGAAGCAGATGCGCGCCGTTGTGCACGAGCGTGACCTTGACCCCGAGCCGCGCAAACGTCTGCCCCAGCTCGCAGCCGATCGGACCACCGCCGAGCACGATCATGCTGCCGGGCGGCTTTCGTAATTTATCGAAAATCGTTTCGTTGGTGAAATAAGGAACGTCTGCAATTCCTTTGATTTTCGGAATCGTCGCGCGGCTGCCGGTGGCAATGACAAAATTACGCGCGCGCAAACGCTCGCCCTCCACCTCGATTTCATGCGGCGAGACGAACTTTGCCTCCCCTTGAATAACTCTGACACCGAGAGACTCAAAGCGTTCGCGCGAGTCGTTGGGGGCAATTTGGGCGCGGCGCGCACGCATTCGCTGCATGACCTCCGCAAAATCGAACGCCGGTTCTGTTTTCGTTAGGCCCCAGGTGGAGGCATGCCGTATCTGATGGACCAGCCGCGCCGAGGAGATGAGGGCTTTGCTCGGGACACAGCCGAAGTTCAGGCAGTCCCCTCCCATGAGGTTGCGCTCTATCAGGGCGACCTTACCGCCGAGGCCGGCCGTGCCAGCAGCGGTCACCAGACCGGCAGTGCCGCCACCAATGACAACCACGTTGTATAGCCCATGTTCCTGCCGTCGAACGCTGTGCTTTTGCGACGCTGGGGCAGTCATGAAGTTGACAAGAAAGGAACCGAGATCGCGAACAGGCGATCTATTTCGCCGACGGAAATCCCCCTTTCAGGAATTCTGCAAATACTCGCGTAGTTTTCGCTCATCGCCCTCTCCCGCCAGGAGGTAGGCCATATCGCCTTCGCGCCACGCCGCCGTCATCCATTTTCCTTCCGCAGCGTAAGACGGCTCTGATTTTTCGGGCAAGCCCCGGAAAGCGTTGTTCGTCATGACGAGAAGATGGAGGAGGCGCCCGTCATCGCGCTTGAAACAAATGAGAGTGACGTTGCGACCGCGGAAACGCAGGACCCGACAACCCACGGGATTCAGGTACCGCAACGCCTGCGGGATCTCAATCTGCGCGGGAGCACCAGCGCTCGCGAGATACTGATCAATGCGGGTTAAATCATGCGTCTCCAACTCGAGCGGAGGCGGGGTAAGCTTGACGAAGCTGACCATTTCGTTGCGATAGTCAGCGAGCGATGCAGCTGGCTGGAATGGTCCGCGCCAGGAACCGAAGAGAACGGCGGCCGCGACAATGGACGCCGCCATCAGCAAAGCAGCTCGCGGCCAAGTCCGCGTCACGGGCAGCGGTGTGCTGGTTTGGCGTGACAGAAGTTGCGCGCGCAGTTCAGCCGGGACCGGCACGGCGGCGAACTTCGCCGCGATGGCCCGGTCGATCTCCTCCTCGCCATGCCACCAATCCGCCAGCTCAGGATCGGAGGCGGCCAGCTTTTCCGCCTCGGCAAAACGCGGGTCGAGGTCAGCCTCCCCTTTCCGGTAGACGCTGAGCAATGATTTGGCCTTTCGTTTATCCATTCACTTCACCTCCCGTCATGGGCACGACTTTACGTCCCTCCCGCTCCGTGGCGTCCTGCAACGCCCGGCGCAGTTCCGCTTTTCCACGGGATACGCGCGACATCACCGTGCCGATGGGAATATTTAAAATTTCGGAGATTTCCCGATAGGAATGCTGCTGCATGTAAAAAAGAGTGAGGGGAGCGCGGTAGCGCGCGTCGAGTCGGTGTAAGGCTTCTTGCACGGTCGCAGCATCGAGCGCGTCGACCGCGGTCGGCGCGACATGGAGCGGCTCGATGAACTCCGATTCGTCCTCCGTTTCGACAAAGCGTTCATCGTGACGACGCTTGGCCAGAAACTCGCGGTAAAGGGTGGTAAAGAGCCATGTCTTGACCTTGGAGGAATCGCGCAATTGATGACCCTTTTTCGCCCAGGCATAGAAAGTCTGCTGAACCAGATCTCCGGCATCTGATTCTCTCCGAATCAACGAAAGCGCGAATCGGTAAAGCGGCATATAAAATTCGCCGACGAGCCAATCAGAATCCACAGCCACGCTGGACTAGTAATCAGTGGCCATTCGGCAAGCTAGTAAAAATAAAGTTCGGTTTGAAACTTACGTCAGTCAGCCTCTCCGTGACGTGAGAGGGCGCGTCCGGCCTATTATTCCGATCCTTTCAGAAAAAGTCGCCGGCAGCGTTGCGAATTGTTCGGTGCGTTGTCGCGCAGAGGACGGCTTCGTCAGGTAACTTTTCCTCCGATATCTTTGCGAGCGACGCGGGAATAATTCGCGGCGATTACCTTCTTACCCGCATGAATCGACACGTCGCGACGGAGGAGATTACAGGCACAAGTTAGAGATTTTATGCTCGCGGGCTGCTTTCCCTTCGGCGTGGGCCAGGGTTTGCCGGTTGCCGATGGCGCGTCCGGTCTTGCTGCCTACTAAAAGAACACATTGCGCGCGGTGCCGCTGTTACGATCGACTGCGGATGCCGCCTCCGCCGGGTTATAACGAAGGGCCCGGCGGCTGGCGGCGAACCGCCCTTCGATAAAAGCGGCCGCGTCTAGCGGCAAAGAGTAATCTATAGGCTATCATTTCTTATGAAGACACTTCAGGCAGTCATATTTCTCTCGCTCCTGCTCGCGTGTGGCCTGGTGGCCGACGCCCAGCAGAACGCCACCGGCAAGAACGTGCGGGTGCGCGCGGGCGTCGATCACAGCAGTTACGATCGACTGTTGAAGAAATACGTGAACGAGCAGGGCTTGGTGAATTACGGCGCATGGAAACAGAACGGTGCGGATGTCGCGGCGCTGAATGATTACTTAAAGCAAATGGCGGGCGCGCCCGAGCAGGCTGCTAAAGGGAACGAACGCGTGGCGACGCTGGCGAATGCTTACAACGCCATCGTCCTGCAATGGATCCTGACTAATTATCCGACTGAGAGTATCTGGGCGTTAAAGGATTCGTTCAAAGCCGCTCGACATACGATTGGCGGCGAAAATATTTCGCTGAATGATATCGAGAACGGAAGCTTGCGTCCGGAAATCGGCTGGCACGCTCATGCCGTGCTGGTTTGTGCCGCTCGCAGCTGTCCGCCGCTGCAGCGCAGCGCTTATAGCGCCGGCGATTTCGAAGACCAGGATGTCCGCGCTTTCCGCGCTTGGCTAGGACGGGAAGATCTGAACAAATTCACTCCGGCGGAGCGTCGGGCCGAAGTCTCCAGCATCTTTAAATGGTTCAAGGGGGACTTCGACAAAGCCGGCGGAGTGCCGAAAATTTTAGGACGATTCGCGCCAGAGAGCGCTCGCCAATTCGCGGGCAGCGGAAACTATGATCTCAAGTATCTGCCTTACAACTGGGGATTGAACGATCAGGGTTCGCACGGTCGGAATTACAGCCGCACGAATTTGGTCATCGATAACCTGTTCAAATAAGCGGGCTCTGTTTGTGCCGCGGGCGATGCGGCACCACTGCGCCTGTTGACCGTAAATCGATTTGGCGCTGCGTCTCGGACACGCAACAGGCGGATCAATGCGTGGGCTGCAGTTCGGGCTCGGTCGTTTCGAAGACCTGGGGTTGGCGCAACAGCGCAGGATCCTGCAGACGTTCTTCGTAGATTTCGGCCCACTTCCGCTCATTCATTGAGCACATGGGCACATCTCGCCATTTGCCATTTTCTCTTACCGCACCCTTGAAGACGCACGAATCGAGCCGCGCCTTGATCACCGGATCGGCGTCCGCGCGCGCCACTTGCGCGGCATCCATGAAATTGTGCGTGCCCACCCCCAGCGTGTGTGCCTTGCCGCTGACCAGATCCAAAAACATGTGCAGCGGGAAACGTCGCGTGACCAGCAGTCGAACCAGATGAAAGAGCGTGCGCGCAGCCAGCGACGGATTCTGGAATAATATGCCAGCGATTCGCCATGGCGCAGTCCGTGCATCATCGGTTACGAGGGAAAGCCCGCCCACGCGCGCCAGGATCTCTCCGAGTAATTTCTTCGTCCGATCATCCGTGGGCAAGAGCGGTATGTAACGCCCCTCCCGGCGAGAAATAAGCAACGACGCCCAGCTGTTGCAATCGGGGTGGCCGAAATGGGTGCCGCCTCGTTCCAACGGCAGGTCCGTTCCTTCGCAGATCTTCTCCCAGACCAGATCGGGATTCACTGGACGCTCCGAGAAAATCGTGCGGCCGGTATCGGCTTCCGGCTGAAAACTGAGCATCCGCCAGATCCGCGTGCGCTCCGGATCGGCCAGATACCAACGGATGACGTCGGGCACATCATCGATGTTCTTGCGGGTCACGGTAAAACTGAGCGCATATTCGACGGCGAATCCGGTCCGGCGTCGGATCTTTTGCGCCAGCTCGGTAAAAGCGGCGCGCACCGGGTGAAGATCAGACTCGCTTTGGACTCGCCCGATCGGAAAGCCATGTCGTCCCGCCTGCGTCGCGTCGACGTGCACCGAGACCTGACGAAGCCCCCCTTCCACCACCAGACGCTCGAAAAATTCCGGCTGTTCGAGCAGCGTCTGGCCATGCGTCATTAACATCGGGACCAGGCCGACCGCGATCGCATATCGAATAATCTCAACCAGCTCGTCCGCGCGGCCCGATTTCCAATAGGCATCCGCCACATCGCCGCCTGTAATCTGCAAGCCGCCGCCAGGTCCTTGAAAGCGCCGGTTGGCATCGATCTGCGCTTTGACTTCTTCCAAGGCGGGAATCGGAACACGGTTCGCGTTCTTCGGCAGGTAACAATGCGTGCAATGAAACGAGCAATAACTGGCTCCAAGAATAAATCCGCAATGAGTCAGGTGGCGGCCGGAGATTTGATTGGCCGTCTGCAGCTCAGGCGGGAGCGAATCCCAGCGCTTTTGCAGGATAGATGCTTTCTCCGCGTTAACCGGGTCGCGGAAAGCTGCCCAACGTTCTTGCCAGCGTGGCGTGGAATTCATCGATCGTAATTACGGTTGGGCATCGGGGTGAGGACTTCGTCAGCAATACGCGATTTAGCAGTCACCGGTTGCAGAGCGTTACTTCCGTAATAGCGCCGATGCAAGGTGTGCGCCGAAATACCGCAACGAAATGCGATCAGAAAAGAAAGATTGCGCCACGTCACACGCCAGCTTCCCTGCTCCATCTGCCTTTGGGGCGAACTCCGCATGGGTGGATCGAGCAGCGCGATCCGGCCGGCGCGCCGCAAGCGTCGGGAAAGCTCCACGTCTTCCATCAGCGGGATGGGCGCAAAGCCCCCCAGTCGCTGAAAAATATCGCGCCGCACAAAAACGCTTTGGTCTCCGTAAATGGTGCCAAACGTTCGATTGTGGACGCGTTCGACTTTTTCGAACCAGCGCAGGCCCGGATGACGCTCATCAAAGGCGCGGTAAAAACCGCCGCCGATAATCTCCTCATTTTGCAGAGAACGCGTGATCGCTTCGAGATGGGCCGCCGTCAGTTTTGAATCGACGTGATGGAAAAGCAGGATGTCCGCGGTTGCCGATCGCGCTCCGAGATTCATCTGCGCGCCTCGGCTGGGCTGGGGAACCGCGCACCATCGGACCATGACGCCTTCCGGCCGGGGCGCAGCGCTCTCAAATCCTCGAACACCGGCCAGAATGACTTGGGCCACGGATGGGAAAGCTGACCATTCCACGGCGTGCGCGCAGGCGAGGTCGACGTCACGCCAACACGGAACAATTATCGCGACGGTCTGCTGCTGTTCAGTCATATCCAGATGCGACGCTTGCGATAAATCCCGTCGTCAACAGAACAAGAGTGGAGCCTAGGGGATTCGAACCCCTGACCTCCTCAATGCCATTGAGGCGCTCT
>JBDTXE010000067.1:0-9033 GCA_040006335.1 Verrucomicrobiota bacterium
CTCCCAGTGGCAGTTTTAGCGTGCTGGAGAAAGATCCCAACCATCACTCCAGCGTTTATGGCGACTTCGTCGACTCCAGCGGCCGCGTCGTGCGGGCGGGGGTGAGCATGCACATCGATTCCGCTCCCAGCGGCACCCGTTTTGCAGGCTCGGCCATGTCGTGGTTCATGCGGCTGACCGACGAGGGGGTCGGGATGCACGTCGGCATCCTTCCTGGCTATGCCGCGTCCCACGGCTGCATCCGCATGCCATCTGATGCCGCGAAGATTTTCTACGACCATGTCAAGGTCGGCACTCCGGTAGAAGTGCAACCGCCCGGTTAGCGGAGCAACTGCCGGCGCAGCAAGTCGAAAGCCTGCTGTCCGACCATGCGCTTGAAAGTAATGCGATCGGTTGGCAGGAAAAACTCCCGCGAACGCGTGGCCGCGCCGGCGGAGGCGAGAGAAACAAAAACGGTCCCGACCCGCTTGGTTTCTGTCGCGCCGCCCGGCCCCGCGATGCCGGTGGTGGCGAGAGCATAGTCGGTTTCGGCGACGCGACGGGCGCCTTCCGCCATGGCGCGCGCGACCGGTTCACTGACCGCACCTTCCTGGCGCAGAAGCGCCGGATCTACTCCCAAAATGTGCGCCTTGGCCTCGTTGCGGTAGGTAACGAAGCCGGCGCGAACCACCTTGGAAGCGCCCGGGACATTCGTCATTTCGTTAGCGAGGAACCCGCCGGTGCAGGATTCCGCGAAAGCGATGGTTTGATTCCGCTCGCTCAGCATTCGCACCAGGACCGTCGCCAAATCTTCCTCGCTGTCAGTGAAGATCGCCGCGCCGAGTTTCGCCCGCACCAGTCTTTCGCCTTCGGCCACCGCTGCAGCCGGACCGATCAGCCGGAGGTCCACTTCACCCGGTCTCGCGCAATATCCCACTTCGAGTTGCGCGATCGCGGTCAACTCCGCGCCGACCTTTTCTTCCACCACCGATTCGCCGACGTTGGCCAGGCGAAATTTGCGCATCGCGATCGCTCCCTGATGAAGTTGGCGCAAGATCGGCATCACTGTTTCATGAAACATCGGCTGCAATTCCCGTGGCGGTCCCGGCAGCAGGAACAGGTGTGGCGACGCGACCTTCGGACTCAGGTTGGCGGCGAGATAAATGCCGGGCGCGGTTCCGTTCGCATTGGTTAACACTTTCCCGCCCGTGGGAATTTGTGCTTGGCGCCAGATACGTTCCGGCATCGGAATTTTTCGCGCGGTCAGTCGCGCATGAATCGCCTCGCGCACCGCAGGGTCTTCGCGTAACTCCAGCCCGAGCAACTCCGCAACGAGTTCCCGGGTAATGTCATCCGAGGTCGGCCCCAGACCGCCCGTGACAAAAACAATTTCTGCCCGCGGAGAAATTTCCGCGAGGGTCGAAGCGATGGCAGCGCCATCTGGAACGGTCCGCTGTTCCTCGACGCGGAGGCCGAGTGATAGAATCTCACGAGCGATGAAAGTGAGATGGGTGTTCACCACATCGCCCAGCAAAAGCTCCGTCCCCGTGTTGACCACGATTGTGCGCACGGCGGAACTTACCGGCGTTACGCCAGGGCGCGACCGAGAGCCACGCGCGCCCGTAACATTTCGGCCGAAAGGAGGAGACGCCTAAGCCGCGTCCTTGTCCTGCTTCTTGCGAATGAGGGGAAGCTTCTTCCCCTCGACCACCGCGCGATTGATCGTGACCTCCGCGATATCTTCCCGGCTGGGCACGTCATACATGATGTCGAGCATGATCCGCTCAAGCATCGAGCGCAATGCGCGCGCGCCAGTACCTTTGGTCACGGCCTGCGCCGCCAGCGCCTTCAAGGCATCCTTCGTCACACTCAGGCGCACCCCTTCCATCGCGAAGAGCTTCGTATACTGCTTGATCATCGCGTTCTTCGTTTCTGTTAAAATCGCGACCATCTCCTCTTCCGTGAGCGCGTCGAGCGCCGCCAGCACCGGTAACCGCCCGATGAACTCAGGAATCATCCCGAACGAGAGCAAATCTTCCGGCTCCACGTGTCGGACCGCTTCCCGCGCCATGGCCGCCTCCACTTCCAGACTCGGTGAGCTAAAACCCATGGTGCGCTGTCCGATGCGCTTCTGCACGATCTTCTCCAAGCCGACAAAAGCGCCGCCGCAGATAAACAGGATCTTCTCCGTATTTACCTGAATGTATTCCTGATGGGGATGTTTGCGGCCGCCCTGGGGCGGAACGTTGCAGGTGCTTCCCTCGAGAATTTTCAGCAAAGCCTGCTGCACGCCTTCGCCGCTGACATCGCGTGTAATCGAAACGTTGTCGGTCTTGCGTCCGATCTTGTCGATCTCGTCGATGTAAACGATGCCGATCTCGGCGCGCTTCACATCGTAGTCCGCATTCTGCAGCAGACGCAGGATAATATTTTCCACGTCTTCACCGACGTAGCCCGCTTCAGTCAGAGTCGTGGCGTCGGCGATGCAGAACGGCACGTCCAGAATTTTTGCCAGCGTTTTGGCTAAAAGCGTTTTGCCCGACCCGGTCGGCCCGATGAGGAGGATGTTGCTCTTCTCTATTTCGACATCGGCGAAAGGATCGGGCTGGAATGCCGACGAGCCTTCCGTCGGCGCCGTCGTCTGCATGACGCGCTTGAAATGATTGTGCACCGCGACTGAGAGCGTCTTCTTCGCGATGTCCTGGCCGATGACATACTGGTCGAGCGAGCGTCGAATGTCGACCGGCTTCGGCACCCGGATGGTAGAGGACTGCCGTCGCGCATCCTCGTTCAATTCCTTATCGAGAATGCTTTTGCAGACGTTGATGCAACTGTCGCAAATGTAAACGCCGGGCCCCGCGATCAGCTTGCGCACTTCGGCGTGACTCTTTCCGCAGAAAGAGCACATCGTAAGATTGGATGCGCGAGCCATGGCGTCGCCGGGCTAAAAAGCAGCTTCTATTCCTCGACTTTCTTCGGCAGCGCTGCCTCAGCGACCGCGACGTTGCGCTCAAGTTTCTCCGGCACCACGCCGTCGAGTAATTTTGCTTCTTTGCGTGATTTGATTACTTCATCGACCAGGCCGTAGTTCGCGGCCTCGGTCGCCGACATGTAATAGTCGCGATCCGAGTCGTGCTTTACCTTTTCTTCGGCCTGCCCCGTGTGCTTGGAAATGATTCTGATCAGTCGCTTCTTCAGCTTGAACATGTATTCCACCGTGCGCTCGACATCGCTGGCCTGACCCTGCGCTCCGCCAGAGACCTGGTGAATCATGATATCCGAATTGGGTAAGGCGAAACGCTTCCCCTTCGTCCCGGCGCACAACAGCACCGCGCCCATGCTCGCCGCCATCCCCAGGCAATAGGTCGTGACGTCGCAAGTGAGAAATTGCATCGTGTCGTAAATAGCCAGCCCCGCGCTCACCGATCCGCCTGGCGAATTAATGTAGACATTGATGTCCTTCTTGCCGTCTTCCATTTGCAGGAAGAGCATTTGAGCGATCACCAGGTTCGCGATGTGATCGTCAATCGGCGTGCCGATGAAAACAATGCGGTCTTTCAATAACCGCGAGTAAATATCATAGCTGCGCTCACCCCGGCCAGTCTGCTCGACCACCATCGGCACCAGCACGCCCTGCGAAAGATTTTGATTGTTTACAGTCATGAAGTTTGCACCGCTGCCGTCGTTACATCTTCGCCCACCGCTTTCGGATGGACGCTAACATTGGCCTTGAGGAAGGCAAGAGTCTTACCCAGCAGGATCTCTTCCGCGAGGCCATTCAAGGCGTCATTTTCTTCGAGATCTTTGCGCCGCTTCTCCGGCGAAACGCCCAGCCCCATCGCCTGTTCGCGGATGGCCTCCTGCAATTCGTCACCGGTCACTTCGATCTTCTCCGCTTCGGCGATGCGATGAAGGATGAAGTTTGTTTTAAGGCGATGCGCGGCGAGCGACCCTGCGCCCTGGACCAGCTCCTTCTCTTTGTTTTTCAGCATCTCATCCGGAACTCCGCGCTCCCGGTTGCGTTGCACCAATTCGCTCAGGGCGCGTCGCGTTTCGCTGCGCAGGAGTTGCGGGGGCACTTCAAACTGGGTGGCGTCATGCAGCGACTTCACGATCTGCCCTTCCTGCGCGCGGTCGATCTCGTGCTCCTTTTCGTGTTCGAGATCGTGCCGCACCAGCTCGCGCAATTCCGCCAGCGTTTTGCCTTTAGCCATTTTCGCCGCAAAGGCTTCGTCCACTTCCGGCAAGACTCTCGCTTTCAATTCCCGCAGGGTGACCGCGTAATCAGCCTTCTTCCCGGCCAGCTCGCTGACCGGAAAGTCGGTGGGAAACTCGACGATCGCCAGGCGGGTCTCGTCCTTGTTTTGTCCCACGAGTTGCTCGCAAAAATTTGGCAGGAAATTATCTGGTCCGACCCGGAGCCAGAACTTCTTTCCCCCTTGCAGGTTCCGGCTCGAGTCCGGCGCCGCTTCACTGATCGGTCGGCCCTCGATCGTGCCTTCAAAATCAATCACGGCAAAATCTTCCATCGCCAACGGGCGTGCTGGTTCCAGGTCGACAAAGTCGGCCGCCTGCTCGCGCAAACGTTCCATGGCGGCTTCTACCTCTGCCGGAGTGATCTCGGCCGAGGGCAATTCCACCGCGATCTGCCGGTAATCCGGCAAGTCGAACTCCGGGGCGGTAATGATCGTCGCGCGGAAGCGCATCGTCTTATCGTCATCGAGTTCGACATCTTCCAGGTTGGTGAGCGAAACCACGCGCAGGTTCTTTTCCGCGATCGCCTCCCGATAACTCTGCGAGACCAGACGCTTGGTCACCTCTTCCTGAATCTCCTTCTTGAATTTCGCTTCCACCACCCGCCGTGGCGCTTTTCCCGGGCGGTAGCCAGGAATGCGGGCATGTCGCGCGTAGCTGTCGGTAATCGCGTTCCACTCCTTCGCGACCTGCTCCGGCGGCAGCTCGATCTGAAGCGTAGAGGTGGAATCAGGCTGTTTTTCGACCGCGACTTTCATGGAGCGGGGACGTTACCGGCGCGCGCGAGTGCACGCAAATTACGGCGCCGCGAAAACCTCGCGGCCGTGGACGAAGACACTTCGCACCAGCGGCGCGCCCACCCAATAGGCGATCTCACGATAATCCGCGCAGGCGAAGATGGTGAAATGAGCGAGCTTCCCGGTTTCAAGTGAACCGATCTGATCCGCTCGCCGGAGACTGGCGGCAGCATTGATCGTCGTGGCGGTAATCGCTTCGGCCGGCGTCATCTTCATCTGGGTGATGGCGAGAGAGAGCACGAATGGGAGCGAAGGCGTTGGGGAAGATCCGGGATTGAAGTCGCTCGCCAGCACCACCGCCAAACCGGCTGAAATCATGGCGCGCGCCTCGGGATATTTATCCAGCCCAAGGGCGTAGACGGAAGCTGGCAGCAGCACCGGTTGGACCCGTGCCGTCACCATGGCGGCGATGCCGGCGGCGTCGGTCTGCTCCAGATGATCCGCGGTCACGGTTCCGATTTCCGCGGCGAGCAAGGCGCCTCCATTATTCGTTAGCTGATCGGCGTGCATCCGGAGCCCGAGGCCGGATCTCGCCGCCGCCTGCAGCACGCTTCGGCTTTCCTCCAAGTCGAAATAGCCGCGCTCGCAAAAAACATCGGCAAATTCTGCCAGGTGCTCTTCCCTCACCCGCGGCAGCATTTCGTCGATCAAGAGCGAGAGATAAACACCGCGCTTTTCGGCGAATTCCGGAGGAATGGCGTGCGCCCCGAGAAAAGTGCCGACGGTTGTAAGAGGGGTTTCGCGCCCGACTCGCCGGATCACGCGCAGAATTTTGAGTTCATCTTCGAGCGTGAGGCCATAGCCCGACTTTGCTTCAATCGTCGTCGTCCCATTTCGCAAGAACCAACCCGCCCGTTCCTTCGCCAAGTTGAAGAGCTCCTCTTCGCTGGCCGCGCGTGTCTTGCGCACGGTCGAACGAATACCTCCCCCCGCGGCCGCGATCTCCTGGTAAGTGGCGCCCCGCGCGCGCTGCTCAAACTCGTCCACGCGGTTCCCTCCAAATACGAGATGAGTGTGCGCATCAACAAAGCCGGGCACGATGACACAACCCTCCGCCTCGATGATCTCGGCCTGGCCTCCGGCCTCGCGTTCAATCTCGCGGGAGGAACCAACCGCTTCGATCCTCCCGTCACGAATCAGCATTCCACCGTTTTGCAGGATCCCGAGGTCCGTCATCTCGAGACCGCGGCGGGCGCGCGCCGGGCCGGCCAGCGTCACCAGCTGCGCGGCGTGCAAAACGGCGATGGACCCGGATGTTTTCAGCCGAGCTTACTTTCGACCAGCCGATGTTGGTCAGCGAAGCGCTTCTCCGACGCCGCGATTAATTCCTGGCATCTCGCCTGCAATTTCTGCCGGGCCGCTTCATCTTTCAGGCTGCCGAGATTGATCCGGACGTTCATTCCCGCGCCTTCGATCCCGGCGCGCGTCGCCAGAAGTCCCACGCCGACATCGGACATCGAAGCGGGATTGCCCCGCTCCCCCATGGCGGCGAGAAGGTCGTAGGCCTTCATCGACGTCTCCATCACCCGTAGCGGAATCTCGGCCGCATATTTATTCGCCTCCTGAATCGCCTGCCCGCGCGCCGCTTTTTCCGCCTCTGACTGCTTGGGCAGCGCGAGGGCCGCCATGACACAGTTGAAGGCGGCGGTATCCTCATCCACCAAAAACAGCAACTCGTCCTTGAGACCTTGCGCTTTCACCGCCCACTCACTGAAATATTCAAGCTGGTCCTCCCAGCCTCGCTTTCCGGCGGAGAGATTTGCCACCATCCCCCCAAGTGAAGTTCCCAGCGCGGCCATCAGTGCCGCCACTGAGCCGCCACCTGGGGCAGGCGAATCGCTCAGCGTTTCGTTGCAGAACTCGCGCAAGGTCATGCGCAGAAGCGATCTCTTTCCCGCCGCCGCGATTTTTTCTTCGATGATTTTTTCCCGCGGCACGAACGGCTTCAGCTCGGCTAATCCAAGGGAGCGAACGGCAACATCGATTAGTTCTTCTTCCGCCACGCCCTCGGAGACATGCTGTTTGCGCAGGAAATAGCGGCCGGCATCGAGGAGCGACTTTTTCGGAATCATCCCGACCAGTTCCGAGCCGGTAACGCGGAGTCCGCGCTTCGCGGCGCATTCGCTGCAGGCCTCGAAGGCGAGATGGAGCGGCGTCTGCTCGATATTCGTTAGGTTCATCGAGATCTGCGCCATGCCGTACTCTTCGACGAACCAGCCGATCGCTTTCACATGTTTGAGCATTCCCGGGATTCGCACCGGCTCGCCTTTCTCATCGCGGACCGGCTTCCCCGTGGGCTTACCGTCTTCCGTCTTCACCCGGCCATTCTCCCGCACGTCGAACGCGACCGCGTTCGCGCGCCGGACGGAGCGCGTATTCAAGTTGACGTTGTACGCGATTAAGAATTCCCGCGCTCCAATCGCGGTCGCGCCCGACCGGGCATTGAACTCTTGGGGACCGAAGTCTGGTTTCCAGCGTTTAATTTTGTCCGGCAATGCCTCGTACTCGCCGGCGCGGATCACGGCCAGATTCGAGCGCGCGGGATCAGGCGCCGCCTTTTCGTAGAGATAAACTGGAATCCCGAGTTCTTCGCCCACGCGACGGCCCAGCTGGCGCGCGCACTCGATCGCCTCCTCCCAGCTCACGTCGCTAACCGGAATGAATGGACAAACATCCGTCGCTCCCATACGCGGATGCTCCCCACGGTGCTTGCGCATATCGATTAACTCGGCGGCCTTTTTCATCCCGCGAAACGCTCCCTCGACCGCCGCTTCCGGCGAACCGACGAATGTTACCACCGTGCGGTTGGTGCTCGCGCCCGGATCAACGTCGAGAAGAGTGACACCGTCCGCCGAACTGATGGCATCGGTGATCTGACGGATGATCTCCGGATCGCGTCCCTCCGAAAAATTGGGCACACATTCAACGAGCTTGCTCATATGTCGTTAGCCAACCTGCCGTGTGACGGATGGTGCGCGCGCCAGGGGAATGTGCACCGCGTGCTCTTGCGCGAACTCGATCGCGCGCTCATAGCCGGCGTCGGCGTGGCGAATGACGCCCATCCCCGGATCGCTGGTGAGGACGCGCTCGAGACGGCGCTTCGCGCTGTCGGTCCCGTCGGCAACGACCACCATGCCGGCATGCTGCGAATAGCCGATGCCAACACCGCCGCCATTGTGAATGGAAACCCACGAGGCGCCAGCCGCGGTGTTCACCAGCGCGTTGAGCAGGGGCCAGTCCGCAATGGCGTCGCTGCCGTCGAGCATCGCTTCCGTCTCGCGATAAGGGGAGGCGACAGATCCAGTATCGAGATGATCGCGACCGATGACGATGGGCGCTTTCAATTCGCCGCGGCGCACCAGTTCGTTCATGGCGACGCCGAACTCGGCGCGCTCTCCGTAGCCAAGCCAGCAAATACGCGCAGGCAAACCCTGAAATTGAATTCGTTCCTGGGCCAGTTTCATCCAGCGCGCGA
Source organism: Verrucomicrobiota bacterium (assembly GCA_040006335.1). Classification (GTDB taxonomy): domain Bacteria; phylum Verrucomicrobiota; class Verrucomicrobiia; order Chthoniobacterales; family UBA10450; genus AV69. The sequence continues at coordinate 8,506 of JBDTXE010000067.1, forward strand.
GGATGGCGTTTTCGGGGAAAAGTTCGAGCGCGAGCGCGTCGGTGCGCGCGATATCCTGCGGATCGCCGCTGAGTGCGACCCAGCGAAAGGGACCTTTGCCTTCGCAAAAGAGCGGACGGATGTACTCCGGAACAAAACCGGGGATGTCATAGGCGTTGTCCACGCCCGCCTTCTTCGCCTGGGTGCGGATGTTGTTGCCGTAGTCGAAAGTGATCGCGCCGCGCTTTTGCAAATCGAGCATCGCGCGAACGTGCTCCGCCATTGTCGCCATCGAACGGTTGACGTATTCGTCGGGATTTTCCAAGCGGAGAGCGAGGGCTTCGGCCAGGGACATCCCGTTCGGAACGTAGCCATTGAGTGCGTCGTGCGCGCTGGTCTGATCGGTCAGGAGATCGGGAATGATGTTCCGCCGCGCCATCTCCGGCAGGACGTCGGCGCAGTTTCCGACCAGGCCGACGGAGATTCCGCGTTTCTCCTTTTTTGCTTCGTCCAGAATCCGCAGCGCTTCATCGAGAGATTCTGCGAGGT
>JBDTXE010000068.1:0-8993 GCA_040006335.1 Verrucomicrobiota bacterium
AAAATGACACGATCGTTCTCATAAATGCGCACTTTCCGGGCGCGAAAATGAAAATCGGGATCGGCCTGGTCGTCAGTCGTGAAAATACCATTTTGAACCTGATAGTGCCCGTCGGCAAAGGTCTCCAGGCTGTTCCCCGCAACCAGGTAGGGATCAGAGGAAGTCCGGAGATCGTCCGCCAGGATTTCTTTTGTCTCAGTGTTATAGCTTCCGTGATCAGCGGTGTAGAGTTTACCTCCGCGATAAATGCGGACGTTTCCCGCGGCGGAGACGAGATGAGTCTTGGAATCATACTGCGCCGAGTCGGCATAGATATCGGAGTCGCCGAAGTGGATGGCGACATTGTCGCGGGCGAACGCGATCCCGTTTTCGTAGCGCGTTTCTCCGGTGGAAGTAATCTCGACCGGTTGATCTTTCGGGGTGTCCAGCTCGGCGGCGCCGCAGATGACAGCGGCGAAGAACAGCATTAAAAAGGTGCCCGCCGTCTGAATTCGCATCGCGCGCTCGAAAGTATCGCACCGCCCTCTGGTTGCAAAGGTAATCAGGCGTTGGAGCTACGCCAATTTTACGCGTAGCCCGCCCATGTGCTGGTTCAACCCGCAGGACAGCACGAGGGCGCTGGATCCCACTGTAGTGTCAGGGTAATCTGGGACACGCGCGGTTTTTAGAATCTGCGTGGCTGCGATCAGTTGCCAGAGGACAGACGCTCCCACGCTATCGCCCAGGGCCGGCTTGGGCGAATAGGGAATGGCGCCGAGGGCGGAGCGTTCCGCGCGATCGATAAAGGTGCCATTCGCGCTGCCGACGATGATCGAGGGCGAAGTTTCGAGTCGCTCCCGCAGCTTACGCAGCTTTCCTGCCGCCTCGGTGCGGCGGAAGAAGGTGGTCCCGGCGTCGATCGCGCTGAGTTGGAGTTCGCGTTTTTCTCTTGTGAGCAGGACCGCCCCCGCTCCCTCACTCAAGATTATCCCACGGCCGTTTTCCGGCTGGGTAGGATTCCGTAGCAAACGCCAACGACGATACGCTTCGCAGACCAAAGGATCGATCTCCTCCGCGGCGACGACGAGGACCGAGTCCACGCCCGGCCCGGCCAGAAGGTCTTCCGCCAGCTTCAGGGCCAGGATCCCCGCCGCTCCGTCGCCAACAACGGTATAAGATGCACCTTGAAGGCCAAGAATGGCGGCGAGATGGCTGGCCGGTGCGTTGAAAACAGTCTCGGGGAAAAGAAGGGGACTAGCCCCTTGCGAACCCGCCTTCACAATTTCGGAGTAGAAACGCCGCGTGTAAATGACGCCGCCGTTCGAGACGGCGAAGATGAGAGCGGTGCGATCAAGCGGGCCGGCGAAATTCCGCAGCGCGGTCAGGCCGGCAGCGGCGGCGAAACGGGAGATTGCACTGGCCCGGCGAAGGCGCGTCTGCGGCGGAAGCTGCTTCAAGGCGAGAGGGGAGACGCGGCGAACGAGATATTCCTTCTTCGTCTCCGGGTCGGCCAGGCTCTCAAGCGGCGCCGTCTCGCCTGCGAGTAGGCGAGACCAGATCTCTTCGATGTCGCTGCCGAGCGGTGTGACCCAGCTGAGCGCGGCGATCCCGAGGCTCATGCGGCGCGTCGCAGGACAATGCTCGCGTTTGTGCCGCCGAAACCGAAGGAGTTGGACAATCCGTAATCCAGTGACGCCGGCTGAGATTCATTCGCAACGATTCGAAGCGAAAGATCGGGATCTGAGCTCCGAAAATGCAAGTTGGGCGGCAGGAACTGGTGCCGCAGCGCGAGAAGGGTAACGATTGCCTCGATCGCGCCGGCGGCGCCCAGCGAATGACCCATCATGCTCTTGGTCGAACTCACGGGCACTTGTTTGAACATCTCGCAAATCGCTTTTCCCTCGGCGGCGTCGTTGAAGAAAGTGGCGGTCCCGTGAGCGTTAATGTAGCCGATATCAGGAGGGTTCAGATTCGCGGATGCCAGCGCGTCCTCCATCGCACGGCGGGCGCCGTTGCCATCGGGGTTTGGTTGCGTCAGGTGGTGGTTGTCGGTCGAAATCCCGTAGCCGACGACTTCTCCAAGAATCTCGACGTGACGCCGCGTGGCTGACTCCCATTCTTCGAGCGCGAGCAGAGCGGCTCCCTCGCCGAGGACCATTCCAGTGCGGCCGGCGTCGAAAGGGCGACATTTCTCGGCCGTGGCAGCCTGGAGCGAATCGAAGCCCACGAAGACCAATTCCGAGATGGCGTCGTATCCGCCGGCGAGGACCTGCTGGTATTGACCGAAGCGAATCCCGTTGAAAGCCTGCCCAATGGCGTTGCTGCCGGAAGCACAGGCGTTCGCGATCACCAGGGCTGGGATATCGAGGTGAAAGTGCGCCAGCGCATCGGCGATTTGCTTTTGCGGCGGATAATTTGCAATCCATCCGGGCGCGCGTCGGAGAGAATCTCCCGGGAGAGAGCGATAAAACTGTTCGCCGAAAGTCATCCCGCCACTGGTGGTGCCGACAATCGCGATCTGGGGAGAGAAGCCAGGCGCCTGCTGAAGCAATTCCTCCAGAGCTGCGATCATCATGTGAGAGACCCGGTGCAGTCGTCTCGCCTGCCGGGTCGAAGCGACGCCTAAACGTGCGTCCGGGACTTGCGCGGCCGTCTGGCAGCGGGTCTTCTCGACCGAGAAAGTCGTGACCGGACCGACGCAGTCGCGCCCCGTTTTCAGCGACACGAGCGTTTCCTCCAGCCCAAGGCCGAGTGGGCTTACGATTCCGGCGCCCACGAGAGCCACGCGGCGGGGAGGAGGCGAATCAATCATTTATGGAAATTAGAACGGCGACGCGGTGGGCTTTATTGTTGCGTTCGAAGAAAAACCACTTATGGAGGCGACAAGGAAAACAGCGTTCGGGCAGTTGGTGAATTGTCAGTTGAGTTTATTCAGTGGCAGTTTGAAATCCGATTACCGGGAACAGTGACCTGGCCGCGTTCTTCCAGAATAAACTCAGATGGGAACCAAGTTATACGTTGGGAATCTTTCGTTTAATACGACGGAGACCGACCTTCAGGACCTCTTCGCACAAGCTGGCGCTGTGCAGGATGTCATGCTTATGCAGGATAAGTTTACCGGCAAGTCGCGCGGCTTTGCCTTTGTGACAATGACCGCAGAGCAGGACGCGCAAAATGCCATTCAGCAGTTCAATGGCAAGACGGTGGAAGGCCGCGCCTTGACCGTGAATGAAGCCCGGCCACGTGAAGCTCGCCCGCAGGGTGGCGGCGGTGGTGGCGGCGGCTACGGCGGCGGTGGTGGTGGCGGCGGACGCAGTGGTGGCGGCGGCTACGGCGGCGGCGGTGGTGGACGCGGCGGTGGTGGCGGCGGCTACGGTGGTGGTGGTGGTCGCGGTGACCGCGGCTCTCGTTAGCAGGACCTGCAAGATCATTTGCGAAAGCGCTCGCTTCGGCGAGCGCTTTTTTGTTAGAGAATTTCGCATCGATGAAGCGTCTGCCCGGCGAGGTCGATCCGATCTACTTAGAAGACTCTAACTGAGGAACAACCCATGCCCGACCAAGAAGAACAATCCGGCTCCGAATCATCCACTTCTGAGCAGTCTAACCAAAATATTGAAATTCCACCCATCTCGAAATCGGCCGCTGGTGCCGCAACCGGAGCGGTCATGGGAAGCGTTGCCGGGCCGATCGGAGCTGTCGTCGGCGGGGTCATTGGCGCCTTGGCCGGACGCGCGGCCTCGAAGCCAGCTGTTCGGCGCGAGGTGAAGAGAGTGTCGGAAGAGGCGGGCAAGAAAGTAGTGAAAGCGGTCCGGGCGAAAATGCCTTCCACCCGAAGCCTATCAGGGCGAAAAAAGGCCGGAAAAAGCAAATCCGCAACCGCTGTCCGCAAGCCGAGTCCGGGCAAAAAGTCTGGAGCTAAGAGCAGCGCTAAAACGATGTCGAAGAAGAGCAGCGCTCGTTCAACCAGGAAAGCGAGCGGCGCGAAAAAACCTTCTCGTTCCCCGAGCAGGAAATCCGCTCGTCCTCAGGGTCGCAAGACTCGCTCCAGTCGGACGAAGAGCAAGACCGCCTCGCGGAAGAGTTCCAAAGGAATGAAGGCCACCAGTGGGCGCAAGGTCTCCGGGAAGCGGCGGAAAAGGTAGTGTTTCGTGCAGCGGTAAAAATCTGGGCAGGGCTGGATTCGAACCAGCGAAGGCGTAAAGCCAGCAGATTTACAGTCTGCCCCGTTTGGCCACTCCGGAACCTACCCTTCGGCGAGCGTGGATATAGACTTGCGCGCTCTTAGCCGCAAGTCTGGCCTACGTCGCCTCTTCGCTCCTAGGGTCGGCCTGCGGTTACCCGAGACAAGCGCCTTGGCGAAACTAGTTCGCCCGATAGAACTCCGCGATCGCCGAAACCACATGGTTTTGCGCATCCCGCGTCAGTTCCGGGTAAATCGGGAGAGCTAATGTTTCGCGCGCCGCGGCTTCCGTCTGCGGAAGATCGCCGTGCTGGTACCCAAGGTAGGAGAAACATACCTGCTCATGCAGGCCCAGCGGATAGTAGATGGCTGAGCCAATTCCCTGCTCTTGCAGGTGTTCTTTTAACCCATCTCGCAGCGGGGCCCGGATGACATATTGATGGAAAATATGATGGTTTTCCACGTTGCGATCGCGGTAGGGCTCCGTGGGCAGTGTCACGCGTGAGGTGAGCCCAGCATCTCGAAATTCTTCGCCATAAGCGTCCGCGACACGACGCCGCGCCGCCGACCAGGCGTCAAGATGAGGCAGTTTCACTCTGAGAATGGCAGCCTGCAGAGCGTCGAGGCGAAAATTGCCTCCGATAACCCCATGGAAGTAGCGCTTTTCCATTCCGTGTTGCCGGATGATGCGGAGCTGGTCGGCAAGGGCTTTGTCATTTGTCACAATCAGGCCCGCATCCCCGGCTGCTCCCAGGTTTTTCGATGGATAAAAGCTAAAGTATCCTGTGTGACCCATTGTGCCGGCTTGGCGGCCGCCTGAAGCACCGGGAAATTCGGCGCCGATAGCTTGCGCCGCATCTTCGATCATGGGGATGTCGTATTCGGCCGCAATGGCCGCGATTTCTTCCATTTCGCAGCACAAGCCGAAAAGATGAACGGGTACGAGCGCGCGTATCTTGTGGCCTTGGTAGGTCACGCCTGCCGAAGTCTTTTCGGTCTTAGTCTGCAAAAAGGTTCTCAGGCACCGCGGATCGAGATTGTAGGTCGTGGGATCGATATCGACGAAGATTGGCCGGGCGCCGACGCGTGCGATGCAGCCGGCGGTGGCAAAAAAAGTGTAAGCCGTGGTAATGACCGCATCTCCGGGGCCGATGCCCATGGCCATGAGGATGGCGAGGAGCGCATCCGTCCCGGATGAGACACCAATGGCGAACTTCGCCCCGGTGTACCGGCAGATCGCCTGTTCGAATTCATCCACTTTCTCCCCCAACACAAAGTGCTGTGTCCGGAGGACTTCGGCGATTGCTTCTTGGATCGGCTTCTCTAGCGCTCGATATTGTTCGCTCAGATCGAGCAGCGGCACTCGCATTGGAGGAGGATGACGATTTCTCCTTCTACAGCAAGCATGGGCAGCGGCGTTGACCCGGACCGGAGCGTGGTTTAGCCTCGCGGCCATGTCTCTCATCCGGGGGCTTTTCTGGCTTCTGCTCTTCGTCTTTTTCACCTTCTGTTTCATCGTGTTGTTCGAGTACGGGACGCACGATTTCAGCACTGGATTTAAAAAGGAATTTGAGCGGGTGAAGCACTTTACCGAGCACCTCGTCAATCAGACCAAAGACGACAAGGCGGAGAAAAAAAAGCGTTAGAGGCGAAGTCAACCTCGGCGCTGAGGCGAAATTTCTCCTAGCCGATCTTCTTCCGAAAACGCAGAGCGCAGATACAGAAGAGTCCCACCGCCATCCCTGTGAGGACGAGAAGGTTTGGCCAATACTCTAGGAAAAAGGCGCCGCGAAGAATCACCGCCCGGCTTAAAGCGATGAAGTAGGTCGTTGGGATGACTGCGCCAATGGCGTAAAAGATCCAGGGCATGGTTTCGCGCGGGAAGATGAATCCCGAAAAAAATACGCTGGGCAGGATGAAGGTCATCGACATTTGCAGCGCCTGCATCTGGTTCTCGGCTTTGGTGGCGACGAGGAGACCAAGGCTGAGCAGGGCGAAGACGTAGATGAAGGTGGCGCCCACGAGCGCGAAAAAGTTGCCCGCGATCGGCACGGCGAAAACAAAGCGCATGATGCCGTAGAGCAGGAGCGCCATCGTCATGCCGATGCAGAGGTAGGGGACCAGCTTCCCCAGCATTAGCCCGCCGCGACTAAGGGGGCTCACGAGCAGCTGTTCGAGCGTGCCACGTTCGCGCTCCCGCACGACGGCCATGGCGGTAGCGAAAGTGGTTCCGATCTGGAGGACTACGCCGATCACGCCTGGCACAAAAAAGTTCGGGCTCCGCATCATCGGGTTGTAGAGCATTTGTGGTCGGACTTCGACCGGAGGCGCCGGACGTCCCGATTCACGCAACAAGGTCTGCACCGATTGAGTCAGCGCGACGGCAACGGCAGTGTTAAGCGCCTGCAAGGCCGTGGTTGAATTCGAGCCATCAATCAATAGCTGGACCTGGGTGGCGTACCCGGCCCGCAAGTCCCGGGTGAAGCCCGGTGGAATCTGGAGTCCAACGTAGGCGCGCCCCTTCCGAATCTCGCTCGCCATCTGGTCCGGACTTTGCACCTCGCCGATCATCCGGAAGGTTTCCGTATTCACAAATCGGTCGATGAATTGCCGGCTCTCGACCGTGCGATCCTGGTTAAGGATCACCATGCCCATGTGCTTGACGTCGTTATCAAGCGCGTAACCAAAAGCGATCATCTCCACCAGGGGCGGGAAAAACATGAAGAAGAGCGTCATCGGGTCGCGCCATACGCTGATGAATTCCTTGAAGAGGATGGCGCCGAGACCGCGGAAAGGTTGATGTTTCATGCTCACGGCTTTGTGGCACGATCTTTGCCAACGCCGATGGACCAACCGACTCGGCTGTGGTCGGTCATCGTCTCCACTGAATATGCTCTCACTGTTTGCGAGGTCCTTCGCTTTCTGCGCGGCTCAGGATGACCGAGATTGGCGAGCGTGGGTGTCATCTCTACGCGGCGCGCTGAGTTTTTTCTCCGGCGTGTTTCGCGGTGAGTGCCACAAAAACATCTTCCAGGGACGGGCCGATCTCGTGTATCTCGGAATGTTCGATCCCAACTCCTCGCAGAGTGTTTTCAATCTTCTCGCGCGAGATCGTTTCCTTCAGCAACAGGTGCATCGATTGACCAAAGACTGTCGCCGTTTGTATTCCTGGCATTTGCCGGACGGCTTGCAGAGCGGTGGTCACGTGGTCGCAGGTGATGTCCAACCGCCGCGTCCCCGGCGGGCTGACTTCAGCCATCTTCTTGAGCTCGTCTGGTTCACCGCAAACGATGAGCTTGGACATATAAATGTAACCGACGTGCGAGCAGCGTTCCGCTTCATCCATGTAATGCGTGGTGACAAAAAGCGTCATCCCTTCGCCGGAAAACTCAAAGAGCAAATCCCACAGTTCGCGCCGCGCCACGGGATCAATTCCGGCGGTGGGCTCATCCAGAAACAACACGCTCGGTTTATGCATCAACGCGCAGGCCATGGCCAGGCGCTGGCGCCACCCGCCGGACAGCAGCGCCGCGCGGCGTCCGAGATACGGCTGCAGATGAGTGCGCGCGATGAGCTCATCGCGACGCGCGCGCAGTTCACGGCCGCTCAACCCGTAAAGCTTTCCAGAAAATGTGAGGTTCTCATCGACGGTTAGCTCGTCGTAGAGCGAAAACTTTTGCGACATGTAGCCGATCATCTCTTTGGTCGCGTCGCTCTCGCGGACGACGTCGCGCCCGCCGATTCGAGCGCTGCCCGCACTCGGTTCCAAAATGCCGCACAACATCCGGATCACGGTCGACTTGCCGGAGCCGTTCGGGCCGAGAAAGCCGAAAATAGAACCTTTTTTCACGGTGAAAGAGACGTCATCGACGGCCACAAAGTTGCCAAAACGCTTCGTGAGTCCGTCGCATTCGATCATAGCGTCACGAACGTGCGCACCTTGGCTCGAGTCAGCGTATGAGATCACTTCGGCACCTCGGGGAAATAGACGTCAGCCGACATCCCCGCGCGGAGCCGGTCCTGAGTATTGTCCAGCCGGATCTTGACCCCGAAGACTTGGCGGATGCGATCTTCCACCGTCTGCACATTGCGCGGGGTAAACTCGGCCTGGCGACTTATCTGCTCCACCGTGCCTGGGAAGTCAGTGTCATTAAAGGCATCGACCCGGACGCTCACCTTCTGGTCCAGCCGGATGTAGCCCAGCCATTTTTCGGGGACGTAGACGCGCACCCAAAGGTGCTGCGGAAGGATCAGCGTCGCCACTTCGCGATTGGCTGGGAGAACGTCGCCCACCTTCACATTCAACACCTCCAAAACGGAATCGCCGGGCGCGACCACTCGCATTTCGCGCAACTGCGTTTCGATCTGCGCCAGTTGAGCCTTGGCCTGAGCTACGCGCATATTTGCGGCCTCGGCGTTTTTCTCCTGCGTGGTTGCCGCGCTCGCCGCGCGCTCCGCTTCGGTCGACGAGACAGTGTGATTACGGAGCAAATTTTGCTGCCGGCGCGCATCGGAGCGCAGAAAATCAAGCTGTGACATCTGTGCTTCGGTGTCGCGCTGCGCGGCGTCCACCTGCGCCTGGGCAAGATCGCGTTGGGCGGGTAACTCGGCGGCATCGAGTTCCACGATCGGGTCGTTCGCCTTCAGTACTTGCCCTTCACGGGCAAAGATCTTCAACACCCGCCCGGCAGCGCGGGAAGCCACGTGCACTTCGTCCACTTCGATCGTGCCGGAAACGGCTCCGTTTGGCCGATGACAACCGGCCATGGCGGCGCTCAGGACGAGCGCTCCCGCGATGAGGGGCAGGCACCGTTTCATGCGCACGTTATCGGTG
>JBDTXE010000069.1:0-8981 GCA_040006335.1 Verrucomicrobiota bacterium
TTTTTTGCCCCCGCTACCGGGCAACCTTGCGCTGCACCGTGTCGATGAGTTCGTTTCCGGCCCGAACGTCGCTGATGAAAACAAGATTGTCTCCGGGCTCGGTCAGATTTTCGCGCCGGAGATATTCCTCCGCCGCCTGGATCGTCGCATTGGGATCATCCAGAAACGGAATGCAAATGGGACAAACACCCCAGCATAAAGCCAGTTGTCTCCTTAACTCCGGCACGGGAGTAAAAGCAAAGATGGTGGCGCGTTCCGGGCGGAGATTCGAGGTATTCCTCGCCATCGTTCCGTGGCGTGTAAATACGATTAATTTGGCTCGCGGCAGCGAGTTGGCCAGGACCACGGCGGAGGCGACAGTCTTCTGTCGCACATCTTCCAGAAGCGCTTCCTTCGCGTAACCGACCCCGCCGCTTCTCTCGATCCGTCGCGCTACCCGATCCAGGACCTTGACGCACTCGATCGGATATTGTCCCATCGCCGTCTCGCCGCTTAGCATCACCGCATCGGCCTGCTCAAAGACTGCGTTCGCCACATCGGTCACTTCCGCCCGCGTCGGCAACGGATTATGAATCATCGATTCCAACATGTGCGTCGCCACCACGACCGGCCGACCGACGCGCGCGCAGAGCTTCACTACCTTGCGCTGGATGATGGGGAGTTCTTCCAGCGGACATTCAATCCCGAGATCGCCCCGCGCCACCATGATCGCATCGGCGGAAGCGATCATTTCTTCGATCAGCCGCACCGCGGATTGATCCTCAATCTTGGCCATGACCAAAGCCTTACTCCCTCTCTCTTTTAAGACGGCGCGTAATTCCTCCACATCGCTGCGCCGCCGCGCAAAACTCAGAGCGACGATGTCCACGCCCATTTCTACTCCCACCGCAATGTCTTCGAGATCCTTGGGCGTGAGCGGAGGAAGATTCACCTTTACCCCCGGGAGATTGATATGACGCCGTGAAGCCAGGGTGCCAGGAGTGACAACCTTGCACCGAATGCGGTTATCCTCTTTTTTTAGGACGAGCAAGTGGATCACGCCGTTATCCACCAGGACGGTATCGCCCTCCGCGATATCGTTGATGAGGCCATCATAGTTCACATCCACCGAGTTTGTCTCTTCGCTCTTGGCCCCGCGAACAGTGAACTCGAGGATATCGCCTGCTTTCAACTGGAGGTTCGTCTTCAGATCGCCGGTGCGAATAGCCGGCCCCTGCGTATCCATCAAAATCGCGACTGCGCGACCAAGCTCATCGGCCTGCGCGCGTATTCTAGGTACAATCATGCGCAACCAGTCATGTGTGGCGTGACTCATATTCACGCGGAAGACATTCGCTCCCGCGGCGATGAGGGCCCGAAGCGTCTCCGCCTTCTCACTGGCTGGTCCCAGCGTGCAGATAATTTTAGTTCGACGCACGGCTTTCGGAAATTCCGGCGTGGACGAATTCGCCCGCCGTCAAGGTTGAGCCATCCAATCCCGGCAGGCGCGGCGGAAATGCAGGCTCGTAACCCGGCAGCGTGAGCGAAAGATTAGGACTGTAGAAAGGATCGAACAACAGCGTTTCCCCCCAGCGCGCCACCATCCATTCCAGCTCGGCGTTAAGTTCGTGCTGCATTCTTCCGGTGGGCTGACGCCGGGAAGCGGATTCGTGGTGAATCAAATTGGCATACGGTGTCCAAACGATTTGCCAGCCCCGCTCACGCACGCGTAAACAAAAGTCAACGTCGTTGAAGTTCCGCGGCAGGGCTTCATCAAAGCCGCCCACTTCGCGGTAAACCGCACTTCGCACCAGCATGCAGGCAGCCGTTACCGCCGAATAGTTCTGCGCCAGAGCGAAAGTCCGATTACCCCGTGCGATTGGATAAGGAGGAAAGCGATAAAAAGCGTGCGCGGCGACGCCGGCCATTCCGGGAATGACGCCCGCGTGTTGCAGCGTGCCGTCCGGAAACCAGAGGCGCGCTCCGACTACCCCCACTCCGTCACGCAGAAGATGGCTCACCATTTCTCTTAACCAGTCTGCTTCCGTCACCTCCAGATCATTGTTCAATACTGCGATGATCTCACCCAGCGCCTGCGTCGCCCCGATATTCACCAGCCGGCTGAAATTAAACTCGCCCGGAGCACTAACGATTCGTACATTCGCTTCTTCGCCAAGCTGCTGCAGATAAGCGACGGCATCTTCTTCTTCCGATCCGTTATCGACAATGATCAGTTCCAGTCTTGGGTAATCGGTGATCTGGCGGAGACTAACAATAAAACGACGCAGCAGCTCCGCGTGATCTCTTGTGGGAATGATCGCTGACACCAGAGGCAGCTCCCCCGGCAACTCGTAGCTCACCCGATACCAATGTTCATTTTCGGGGCAGGGAGTAACGGCGCCTCCGATCTGTTTTCGTACCAAATGTTCGGTTAACGCCCGGCGTGCCGCCTCGGGGGCATAAGGTTTTGCGGTCGGGTCGTGCGCGACGCTACCCGCACACATGCGCCAATGATAAAGGACCCGCGGAAGGTGCAGGATCTGATCCGGCTGCAGACGTTCGATCACTCGAAGAGCCAGATCGTAATCCTGCGCGCCATCCAATCTCTCCCGAAAACCACCCGACTCGCGAACGAGCGCGGTGCGGTAAACGCCAAGATGACTGACGAAGTTCTGACCGAGGAAAAGCTCTGGATTCCAATCTGGCTTAAAGAAGGGACGACAGCGCTGCCCATCTTCATCCACTTTGTCTTCGTCAGAATAGATCAGCCCCGCATCGGGTCGCTCATTGATCGCAGCTGCAACCAGGGCGAGAGCGTGCTCCGGCAAAAAATCATCCTGATCGAGCAGGCCCATCCATTCGCCGGTGGATAGCGCCAGCGCGCTATTGGAACACGCGGCGATGTGCCCGTTCATTTCCCGGAAGACAACCTTGATTCGCTCGTCTGTATCAGCGATCGCCGCGAGCAATTCCTTTACGTTGGAATCGGTCGACGCATCGTCGGCGAGACAAAGCTCCCAATTCTGATACAGCTGGCCTTGCACCGATGCGATGGCGGCGCGCAGGTGTTCCGGGTCTGGATTGTATACCGGTAAAACGATCGAAATAATCGGGTGGCGGCGCAGAAACCGGATTTGCCTTCGAATATGAAACCGCTCGCGGGCGCCGATGGTATCGAATCGCGCAACCCACTCTCTGTAAGAACCCGCTACGACAAGTCCCGACGCTGTAGTTGGAAAAGTTGCCGTCACCGACATCCTTTAGGCGTTTATAAAGCCGGCCTTCGTCGTCGCCGTCGCGCTCATCGCGGGAGTTGGCTGCGGCTGACCAATAACCTGCTCGATCATGGCGAGGAGATCACGGCCAAATCTCTCGAGGGTAAAATGCTTTTCGTAGGCTCTTCTCCCCTGCTGCCCCAACCGGAAACGAAGTTCGGCCGAGCTAACTAGTCTTATGATCGCATCCGCCAATGCGGAAGCATCATCCGCGGGAATAAAGAGCGCATCGACCTCGGGTCTTAGCTTTTCCGCGACCGCGCCGACGGTCGTGCTTATGATCGGTTTGCCTAGGGCCATTGCCTCGAGCAGCGTTAACGGACCCGTTTCGTCGCGCGAGGTAGATAACATCACGTCCGCCTCGCGCACAAAACTGAGAGCGCGCGCGTGGTCGACGCTTCCATGCACTTTGAGATACTTTGAGGAAGCGGCTTCGCGTAAAAGATCATCGTAAAGTTCCTTTTCGTGCGGCCGTCCGACGACCTCAAACTCGGTCTGCTCCAAAATGTTCTTCGGCAGCTGATGCAGCGCCTCCAGCAGGGTTTGCTGTCCTTTGCGTCTCTCAATTGTGCCGAGAAGAAGAAAGCGGACAGGCCCCGGTTTCCGAGAAACCTCGACTTGCTCTCGGGCGACGTCGGGGATGCCGTAGGTCAATACACTTACCTGAGTAGAAACGTAGGGCTGATAGATTTCCGCACTCGCCTCGTGCGGGGCGATCACGAGAGATGCCGCTTCCAGCGCCGGCTGCAAAGCGGGGCCAAAGCGATTCAGAAAATGTCCGCCCACCTGGCCCTCATGGATCCACCAAATGCAGGGAACTCCAGCATCGCGGGCGTCGTGCACCAACGGCGCTCCGAAAATCGTGCTGCTAACGACACCATCGAATTGACGCGCGAGCTCCACAAAAGAGGGGTGGCTTCGCCGATCCAGACGCTTTCCAAACTGCAAGAAAGCATCATAGCCCGTCGCGATCAGCGGATCGATCAGCACAGGCACCTCCGCCTCCTGCAAAATCCGCCGCACCGGTCCGTCGCACGGGGAAGCGACCATCGCGAAAACACCATGCTCGCGCAGCCATTTCGCGGCATGAGCCAGGATGACGGGCGCGCCGCTGAGGGAGAGATCATGACTAACGAACAGTACATTTCGTTGCCATTTTTCTCTCTCATCTGGTCGATTGTCTCCCGTAAACCATCGGACTGGCGTCGGGGAATCCGCATAGAGCCAATCACGCATCTCGTCCGTGTAGTACGGGTCATGGCCAGTGAACTTCGACCATCGGCGAAGAAGGAAAGAAGAACACTTTTCCCTGGGCCGAGGCGCAGCCGTCATCTCTGCCGCACCGATCGAGGCGTGCCCGCGATGTAGAAGGGTTGCGAACGGCGTATAAACACAGCGCCAACCTGCTTCTCGAATCTTGAAGCAAAGATCGATATCGGAATGCGCAATGGGAGTATTGATTTCGTCGAAGCCACCGACGTGAAAGAAGTCCGGTGCGCGCATCGCCAGACAGGCGGCCGAGAGAGCTGAAACTGGGCGGAGCGACTGTGCATAATTGGAATACTCCGTCGCATCCTTGGGCCACTGATGAAATGCCGTGCCCACGAGTCCGCGAACGCCCGTCACCAGTCCGGCGTGCTGGATTTTTCCTGTGGTGTAAACAAGCTTGGGCGCGACGGCACCCACTTCGGGATTCTCGAGCGCTTCGATGACGTTTTCGATCCAGTCCCCCTGTTCGGCTTCAACGTCGTCATTGAAGAAGATTAGAATCTCGCCCGTGGCCGAACGCGCGCCGAGATTGCATTTGGTGGAGAAGTTGAACGGAGCGTCATAGCTAACAAAGCGTACACGCGAAGAGTCCCTCCTCGCAGATGAATTCATTTCTTCGATCAGTGCGGTATTCGTGACAATGATAATTTCGAAGTTCTGATACTGCGTTGCACTCGGCAGTTCCCTTGCACAACGAGCGGCGCGCCGGGGCGAATCGGTGGGAATAATGATCGAGACCCGGCGCGAGACGGCCGGCTGCAGTCGCGCTCGATTCGCCCCCGGATAAGCGGTAACTTCCGCCTCCAGGCCGCGCCTTTCCATCGCAGCGCGCAAAGCAGCGATATTAGTTAGTCGCGCTTCCGGCTTTCCGCCCGCAGCTCCCGACGCGGCGTGCTCCCGCCAGTGATAAAGCACATACGGAAGATGTACAATTTCCCGTACACCTTCGGTTGCCCGCAGGGCAAGGTCATAATCCTGGGAGAGATCGAATTCCTTTCGAAACCCTCCCAACTCCTCCACCACCGACCGGCGATAGACTCCAAGATGACCGAGGTACATGAACGACTGGAGTAACTCAGGACTCCACTCTGGTTTGAAAAATGGACGCGCGCGGATTCTCTCGGCCGTGAAACGATCCTCGTCGGTGTAAAAGACATCCGCTCCAGGATGAGCACAAATTGCCTCCGCCACGCGATAGAGAGCCGACGGCGCCAAGAGATCGTCATGGTCGACGAGTGCGATGAATTGGCCCGTAGCCATGCGCAAGGCGCGATTCGTGTTCTCAGACACCCCGAGATTTTCGGTGAGTGATTCCACGCGGATGCGCGGGTCTCGTTGCGCCCACCGCTGCAGCGAAGTCGCGATCTTTTCGTTTTTTGAACCTCCATCAACCGCGCAAACTTCCCAATGTGGATAGGATTGGGCGACGACGCTCTTGAAGAGCTCATCTAAAAATTCGAGCGACGGATCGTAAATCGGAATGAGGAGAGAAAGTCGCGGGGGTTCTGCCCATTCCGCGGAGGCCGCACGTTGTCGCCGCAGCTCTTTCTCATCCGGCTCGTGCTCTGCGATCCATCGAGCATAGCGATCATGTAACGGACTCTTGATTTCCTCGTGAACCACAGTTTCGGTGGGAGGACCAGGAGTTGGGTTCGACTGGAGTCTCCGGAAAATGCGCGCGGCTTCCCGCGTTATTTTTTCACTCAAGCTCCGCCGCGGGTTCGGGTTTCGATCAAAACAACGCCCCTTTTTTGCACAGTTTGCCTTCGCTGCCGCGATCCAGCCTCGCAGGTCGGCGACTCGCGCCCGGACTGTCGCCAGATCCGCATGCGTTCGCTCGAGCACCTCTTCGAGATGGTGCATGCGATCCATCTGGCGCGTGATTACTTTTGCCTGCTCCCCGATGACCTTGTTCTGCTGCGCTATGTTCTTCACCTGACCCGCTATCAGAGTTGCCTGATGATTCATCACTAACTGGGCACGACCCCGATCTTCCGACACAGTCTCGAACCAAACCTGCCGAGCCTGCAGCACCCGGTTCTGTTTCCGGAGATGATTTAATTCCTCCACTCCTGCTTCCGTCACCGCAGCATGATGAAGTTTCGCTTCAAATTCGACACGCCCGCTTCGAGCGAACACGATCTGGCGGAACGAAGATTTTAGCGCAAACCGCGGATCTACGCTGAGCGCGACACCCGCTCCCGCCTCAAATTCAGCCGTCCGACGCTGGGCAGAAAATTCCGCCCACGCTCGGCGCGGCGGATCTGAGCGCTCGAGCTCCGTCCCGTTAAGGAGGACGATAGCGTCTTCCTTGAGTTTGGGCGCGAGCAGTTGCAATTCCTGACGGATGATCTCGCCGTCATCACGGTCATCGATAATCAGCAAATCGATCGAGCGGTCGGCTAGCTTCGCCGCCACAGCCTCTCTTTCGCCTTGCAAGATTTCGAAACGGGAATCGCGCTGCGGTAGGAGCGCGTGGACCTGAGCCCAGACCGGGTCGGTCGGAGGAAGAGTTTCTTCGGCATGGAGATGAATCGCCACCAGCCTCGCTCCCTTCCCTTCAGTAACAAGCTGACATAAGTCGCGAAAGGCGAAGTCATCGCTTAATCCCAGCATCACCGTGACCTTGGGCTGATCCCCACGCATGATCTCCGCGAGCAATAGACGGTATAAGCGCGCCCTAAAATTCTCCGTTGGTGTCATTTCTGTAGCGAAAAACATCGGCTCAAAGTCGTGTGCGCATTGACCTTCTGAGCGGTAAGCGGTGGCACAACCGCTGCCGAAGTCATCGGGTCACGGAAGCAGGCTGGCAGGAGCGATTTGCTTGTTGCAGTCACCGGATCGGCAGTATAGGTCGCGCTGCCTGTGAAGCACGCCATTCTGAATAAAGACCTGGGGCGGGTCCGAACTATCATCGTTTTGGGAGTGGGACGTGGCGGCACTTCCGTAATCTCGGGAACGTTGCGCGCGCTTGGGATTTCCATGGGAACAGATCCACACACACTGAAGCATGAGTGGACTCCGGTGTTATATTCGTCGGACGGCAAGATCGATGCCTGGGGTAGCTACCGCAGCACTAAGGCGATGGACGAGACCTACGAGGTCTGGGGCTGGAAATCGCCCCGCGACGTTTTTCAACTGGAGACGCTCCTGCCGTTGCTGAGAGACCCCGGATTTATCGTGGTGACACGCGATCCGCTCGAAACATCGCTTTCGGGGCAAACCTATCAGGATGTGCCTCTCTACATTTCGTTAGACGAAACCGCCACGGTTTATCGCGCCATCACCAATCGCCTGCGCGGCTGGCCCTGGCCGGCGCTGATCCTCCCTTTCGCCGAGGTTAAGCAAGAGCCTCAGGCAACTGTTGATCTTCTTTGCTCTTTTGCCGGGCTCAATCCGGCGGAGGAACTGAGGCAGCGGGCGCTGCGTTTTATTCGTCCCGGCTCTAACGCCTACCGCCCTTTCGATGCCAAAGCGGAAGACGTTACTTTCGCGACCTCCCCCGAAGACCACCAAGCGGATATCGAAGGCCTGGCCGCGGACCTCAGCTCCCGCTACGGCAAAGACTACCTGCGCCAGCTTCAAAGTACCTTGGCCGACGTTAAGAACCTAACGACGTCACTCACCCCGAGACTCCGAAGTGGAAGCGTGGATGGCGGAGCTTTGATTCACCGCCTTCGACCCATCGGCAATGCTTTACCTCAGCAAGGCTTGGCGGCGACAGCGGTTCCAGCTCTGCCTTCTGGGCAGGACGCCGCTACTGCGACGCCGATCATACTGCAAAAACTCCACGCCTCCCTCGAGCTGGCGTCGAAGAGCGCTAGCGATGAACTTGCACAGCGGCGCCCAGGGACCGGTTACACTGCACTCACCAGACTTCATCGCGTGCTGCAGGTCGCGATTCGCGTTCGGAGCGAATTGCAGCGCGACTTCGCCTTCTCCGAAAGGTTCGGTCAACTCGGTCAGAGTCATTGAATTTTTCTGTCCATTAACCATGCATCAAAGCTCTCTGGCCAAGATGGCCGACTTCGCGCAGCGCCATCTGGGGGCGCGCCGAGACGAGCCGCTAACGATTATTGATCTCGGTAGCCAGGATATCCAAGGCAGCTATCGACATATCTTCGACAAACCTCCCTGGCGCTATGTGGGCGCTGACATCGCTCCCGGACGGAATGTCGATCTGGTGATCAAGGATCCCTATGACTGGCGAGAGTTGAAGACGGATTCGGTGGACGTTCTCATTTCCGGGCAGACTTTCGAGCACACCGAGTTTTTTTGGGAGACGGCGGAAGAAATTAGCCGAGTGCTCAAACCCGGCGGCGTCTGCTGTCTAATCGCGCCCTGGACCGGACCGGTTCATCGCTACCCGCTGGATTGTTGGCGTATCAATTCCGATGGCATGCTGGCGGTGGCCCGTTACGCCGGGCTGGAGGTGCTGGAATGCTGGAGCCAGTTGAA
>JBDTXE010000070.1:0-8911 GCA_040006335.1 Verrucomicrobiota bacterium
GCGCCTCCAACGCTGATACGAAGGAACATATTTCCCTGCAGGACATAAAAAGCGCCTCCTACCGAGGTTCCACTCCAGAATGCTTCATCGCCGATTCCACTGATTTTCCGAGGACTGCTTTCATGCTCTTCGCCTTCGGATGGATCATGCCCTTTCTCGCTTTCGCCGCCGGCGAAACGACCAAACTTTTCCATCCAGACGTCTCGGGGAGACTTCCCTCCGTTCGCCTCAACCGGCCGTGCCACCGCAATCGTTACCGACTTTGCCAGTTCAGCCGCAGCGAAGTAGCACTGATCGAATAAAATACTGCCACTTACGCCGCTCGACTTTTTGCCCTCCTGCAAAGGCGAACCTTGGATCCCCACGAACTCGTCGCTGGTAATCAACCTGCACGGATCAATGCTTTGCATCGCGCGCTCGGCAGGTTTCTCAGCCGAATCCTTCGCTGGTGGAGCCTTTTCGCAGGCGATCGAAAAGGCGAGGGTAGCGCTAGCGACCAAGGCCAAGGAAACGAGGTGGCGTAATCCTGCTAGTCTCACGTCTGTTTCTGAGAAGTAGGGTGTTTTGCGGGAAGCGAGAGATTACTCCAGCAATTACAGTCGACTCCTACTCGCTTCAAAAGCGAAAAGCGCTCGCCCAGTTCCCAAGATGAGCGCGTCGATTGAGAATCGCTCGCTTACGGTCTGGTATTCACCACGGTGAAGTTCACCTGAATTGGCGCTCCCGAGGTGCCGGCGCCATTTGTCGCGTTGTAAGGAGTTGCAATGAGAACGTGGTTACCAACGCTCGGTTTCCACACCGTATAAACTCCTTTGGAATCGCCCGCGACAGTATAAGGCGCGCCGTTCTCTGTTCGAACGACCGTGCCATCCAATTTGAAAACAACGCTCACCACACCCGAAGCAGAAGCTGGATTCGCTTTCACGCTTTGGCTGTTCTTGAGGTCGTAACTATAGCCGTTTTTGAACGCTGCCACCTTGGTTCCACTTGGAGCGTTGACCACAGTCATGCTGTTCAGTTTCGGTGTCGCCGGCGTAGCCGTAGGAGTAGCGCTCGGTGTCGGAGTAGGCGTTGGGGTGGCATTAGGATTGCAGGTGTTGTTCCCCTTAATGGTGTAGCTGCCACCAAAGGCTAAGCTATTAGGCATTGGATCCCATACCTCGGTCGCACCGGCCAGACTGTTTGTAGGATCCGTCGTCTGCGATGAACCGGCCACAAACCCGCTAATGGCGGAGCCGGCACTCAAGCCCAAGTCGCTTGCTTTTACCACGATGGTGATCGTGCCGTTTGCCGGATCGTAACTACTTGAGGGGTCAGCCGGGCTTTCCGCATCGACAAAGCGTCCATCGACGCCTCCAGAGGAATTTGCGCCGGGCGTGTAATAGAAGAACGAGTTCGTCGCCCCGCTTTCCATTCGGACGCCGGTATAGCGGAACGTGCCCGCGGTAGCCCCGGGAACCTTCATCGCCAGATACCAAGCCGAACCCACCGGATGAACCGAGGCCGAAGGATCCGTCTTGATCGTGACGACAAGCTTGATGTTCCCATCGGCCGCGTAGGGCTGAGCAATGCTCGCCGACATCATATCCGTGCCGGGCTCAGGACTCAGCGAGTCGCCTGTCGAATCGGTCAAAACCGTTGCCCCGGGGACGAGACATGGGTTTTGCGGAGGAGGAGCCGCTACCACTTGCAGATCGACTTCGTTGCTAAAGGCCCCTAGGCCGGCAGAATTTACCGCCCGAATCTTATAGAAGAGGTGGGCTACGCTCGGGTTCGCGGTAGCGTCGAAATATTCCGCCTTACTGGCGCTGGTCACGGTGTAGGTGGCGATTAATGTTTCGTTCCCTGAGGCCGTGCCGCGCAAAATCTTGTAGGAAGTAATACTTTTGCCGCCATTATCCGGCACCTTCCAAGTCAACCGACTTCCGGATTGATCACGAGTGCCGCTCAGGCAGGAAGCCTTTGGAGCTTTCGCAACCGTTGTATCCGTGCTCGGATCGAAGGCGGCCAGAAGACTTCGCCCGCCGATTTGCCGCGCTACTCGCATCGCCGCGCCAAGATTGCTTTTGGCCGTGCCTGCAACGCACTCAGCACTGGTGCAACCGTCACTGTATCCGTAAAGCACCCGCCCGTGGTCATCCATCGTAACTTCATTGAAATCGAGCAGGTTACGATCGCCCTGGTCGCCGCTGCCTCCGCGCTGCCAAATCCCTGTTTTGTTCTGTACGGGATCATTGGGCGTGGCGTTGACCGTGACCCAGGTTTTCCCTTCGTCATAGGTTGTCGCGACAAAGGCATACCAGGCCCCGCCAAAATTCCCGTTCTCGTAATCTCCCGGGACATTTGTGCCAAAAAATCCGCAGGCCGCGCGACCGGCGTCCCCGGCAATCGCTTCGGGATGAGCAGCGTTTACGATCCCATGGGTGGCTCCTACATCGGTATCACGAATCCAGTTAATCTTAGTCGGGTTGAGCGGATCGTTGCGTTTACCTACGGCCACATGCGCGTGGCCCTCAGTTCCATTCGCCTGGTTATTGACATAGCAGTAATAGATCGTGTTTGCGCTATCCAGACCGACCGAAGGATCGGCACCGTCTGCCTGTGGGACGGTGGTGAAAGCCGGACCGTTCGCGTCGGCCACGAGTTTCTTCACCTGAAACTCCGTCCACGGAGTGGTGCTGCCATCAAGGCTGAGGGCGCCCCCTTGCACGGTGCCACAGGATTTATCCGGCAGATACGCCGTGCCATCCGGCGAGACACGAGCATGGCCGTGCAATCCACCGCACCCCTGCGAGTTGGAGGCCCCCGGACCGGTCGCGGGAACTGCCGGCCCATAAGCGGAGCCGAGATTATCGCTTCGGTTGCAATTCGCCCCGACCAGGTCCTGCGAACAATAAATGACGTAATGCCCCTTGTTCAGAATGGTCGAGAGCGCAGACAAGGACGCTGGATAGGGACCGGTGGCAATCGTCTGGTGATCAGCACCGACCAACGGTGAAACGCCCACCGGAATCCAGCTTTCGCCATCGTCATCCGTGAAGGCATAAAGACCATTCGGGCCGGCGGTCGAGTTTGACGCGAAGGTGCGTCCCGATTTTTGATCCGTCCAGAGAATGGGATCCAAACCGGTGTCGGTAACACCGGAAGAGCGATCTTCCCATAAGCCTTCGCAGCATTCCGGCCTTGCGCCCGCGAGCGCGTTTTCCGCGGGAGTGATCCGCCAGATCGGTCCGGAGTTCATGACCATGATACGCCCGCCTTTAGCGGGGTTGAATCCAATGTTAAATTCGCCTGAGCTGGATTCGGCCGACGAACCGACCGGCGCGTAGAAATTCATGTAGCGAGGATTGCCCACCACCGTCGGATCGGCGCCGCCAAATGGCACTGTTCCTCCGCCACCCGTCCCGCCGCCCGCACCAGCAACGCCCGGGAACAGCTCAATCTTCACCTTTACCGTCTCGCCGGACGGCGTGTAGGGCACAATCTTAACCGAATACTGGTGCGCCTGGCCGTCGGCGACCACTGGGAAAATCGTGGCTACTTCCGGATTGCTGCCGCTGGCCGACTGATAATCCGCCAGCTGACTACCGTCTGTCGTGGCGACGTTACCTTTGTAAACATAAAGATCGTAATCGGATTGACCGGTTCCGGTGTCAGTCCAACCGGCTGTCACTTTCACGGCCGCGCCGGGATAGGTAGTGGTATAACCGGCCGGGAGCGTGATCGTCAGGAGATAGCTATCACAGGGAAAGCCGCTGGTGCCGCAGCGGGGACCCACATCCAGCTGGCCCGCGCCGGCCGGTGATTGATTGGGCTGGTTAAAGGGTCCAGCGCTGTAATTGAGAGGACCAGAAGTATCGGTCAGCGTCCCGCTAGTCGGGGTAGAAGCAAAGCTGAACATCGCGAGAAGAATCGCGCTGCAGCAAAGAAGGAAGGTAATGAAGATGCGAGGGTTAAACGCGCCGGTCTCGTTCGATTGGTATTTTTTCATCGTATGGTGGGAATTGGGCCGCGACTGCGGCACGGGCTAAAAGTGTATGCCGAGACGCACGCGCGTCTTGGCAGCCAGAAAACTGGGATCTCGTTAGGGGGAAGCAAATGGACTCCGACGAAAGTAGAGCACTTTTTATCAAGGGCGGGGAATATGGTCAAATTACAATTCTGTCATCGGGACCGGCGGATTCTAACGAAGCCACGCTAACAAACTCCTCAATCACAGTGCCAGTGATTAAGATGCGGGTTACGACACCCGTGCCTCAGCAGATGCCGGAACGATGTTTTTCGCACTGACGATGCTAACGATCACGACCCACACGGTTCGACCGGCGCGTTGATTAACCGCAGGCCGCATGCAAGGTAGCGCCCCCGCGATGCCGCAGAATTACAAGGACACGCTTAATCTTCCTCGGACCGATTTCCCGATGAAGGCCAACCTGCCGCAGCGGGAGCCGGAGCTATTGCGGGTGTGGCAGGAGACCCGCGTCTACGAGCAGATCCAAAAAGCGCGGGAAGAGGCCGAGTTGTTTGTCCTACACGACGGCCCGCCTTTCGCGAATGGCGATGTGCATATGGGCACCGCGTTGAACAAGATTCTGAAGGACATGGTGGTGAAGTCCCAGACCATGCTCGGCCGAAAAGCTCCCTATGTGCCCGGCTGGGACTGCCATGGGCTTCCGATTGAATATAAGGTGGTGCGCGAATCGGGCGCGCTCACGCCTGTGGAAGTGCGACGGCGCTGCGAGGCGTTCGCCCGCGGGTGGATCGATAAGCAACGCGAGCAATTCCAACGCCTGGGCGTCCTGGGAGACTGGGCTCATCCCTACTTCACGATGGATCCCTCCTACGAAGCCGAGATTCTTCGCGCCTTCGCCGTTTTCGTCGAAAAAGGCCTCGTCTACGAGTCGAAAAAGCCTGTCTATTGGAGCACCGGTGCCCAGACCGCCCTGGCCGAGGCCGAGGTCGAATATCAGGAACGCGAGGATATGGCGATCTTTGTCCGGTTTCCGTTAGCGACTGGACCCCTTGCGGGCAAGGCGGGTATCGCGATCTGGACCACCACCCCCTGGACCTTGCCAGCGAACCTCGCGCTCGCGGTGCACCCAAAAGAACTTTACGTCGTCCAGGAATTCCAGCGGCGCACGGCGCCTCCCGCAGGCACCGCGGCAACGAACGATCCTTCCGGGCCAGTGACTCTCGTTCTGGCCGCCAAGCTCCTAGAGGCGTTTCAGTCTGCCACGGGTTTCGTTCCGATGGGCGATGCACAGCAGACTTTTCCCGGGGAAAAACTGGAAGGACTCGGCGCGCACCACCCCTTCCTGCCGCGCACCGCCCTCATTTTGACGGCTGACTTCGTTACCATGGATACCGGGACGGGCGTCGTGCACATTGCGCCCGGACACGGTGATGACGATTATTCGTTAGGATCGCGCAACGGTTTTCCCATCCTCTCGCCGGTCGATGATCATGGTCGCTATACCGAAGAGGTGGGCGTGCCCTCGCTGGTCGGTAAGTATGTTTTTGACGCCAATAAAGATGTCGTCAGCCTTGTGCGCGAGCGAGGCAATCTTTTGGCGGAGCAGCCGTATCGCCATGAATACCCCTATTGCTGGCGCTCCAAAACGCCGATTATCTTCCGCGCGGTCGAGCAGTTTTTTATCCGGATCGACGAACTCCGCGGCCCCGCCCTGGAGGCCATCGCGCAGGTTCGCTGGGTGCCGGCGTGGGGACAAAATCGCATCGCGGGCACGGTATCGTCCCGTCCGGATTGGGTCATTTCGCGACAACGCAGCTGGGGGGTACCCCTCCCGGTCTTCTATTCCAGTGGAGGCGAAGCCATCCTCAATCCGGGATGGATTCGCCAGCTCGCCGATCTGGTCGCGCGCCGCGGCTCCAACGTCTGGTTCGAACTAGCAGATCGTGAACTGTGCGCCGAGCTCGGATTGCCGGAGGGAACGACGAAACGGAACGACACCATCGATGTCTGGATCGATTCCGGCGTCTCCCATCGCGCTGTTTGCGCCACGCATGGTGAGCTGCGTGATCCCGCGGATATGTATTTGGAGGCGACTGACCAGCATCGCGGCTGGTTCCAGTCTTCGTTAATGACCAGCGTCGCTTTGAACGGTCGGGCGCCCTACCGCACCTGTGTCACCCACGGCTTCGTCGTGGACGTGGATGGCCGGAAGATTTCGAAATCCAGCACCTATAACAAACCGATGGACGCTTCTCACTTTGTGAAAAAGCACGGCGCCGATCTGGTGCGCCTTTGGGTGAGCAGTGTCAATTATACCGACGATGTCCCTTTCTCGGAGGAGATGTTCACCCGACTTGGTGACACCTATCGCCGGATCAGGAACACCCTCCGGATTTTACACGGAAATCTGTTCGATTTTGAATCCGGCAGCCAGGAATCTCTTGTCGCGGCGGTCGATCACCGCCGTCCGAATGGGAGCGAAGAAGATCGGCGGTCACAGACCGCCGCTACCGGAATAGTTGGCGCGACGTTCATTGATCGATGGGTTCTGGCCCGTCTCGATGAGGTCATCGCGGAATGCCGCGAGGCCTTCGCCGCTTTCGAATTTCACAAGGTCTATCACTCCCTCAATCAATTCTGCGCGGTCGATCTCAGTTCGCTCTACGTCGATATCACGAAGGATCGGATGTACTGCGATGCGCGCGACTCGCCGCGACGGCGCACAACGCAGTCGGCGATGTCGCAAATATTCGGCTCCCTTTGCCGCTTGCTGGCTCCGGTGCT
Source organism: Verrucomicrobiota bacterium (assembly GCA_040006335.1). Classification (GTDB taxonomy): domain Bacteria; phylum Verrucomicrobiota; class Verrucomicrobiia; order Chthoniobacterales; family UBA10450; genus AV69. The sequence continues at coordinate 6,758 of JBDTXE010000070.1, forward strand.
CGCCTTTACCGCAGAGGAAGCGTGGCAGGTCGCTGGCGGCAAAGCCTCAGTGCATTTGCAATTATTTCCGGATACATCTGAACGCACAGACGGCGGTGTCGAACCACTCCAGCAAATGGAGGAATTGTTAAAATTGCGCGGTCTTATCGGGCAGGCTTTGGAAAAAGCGCGGCAGGAAAAAATAATCGGCAACTCATTGGAGGCGAAGGTGGTTTTACGTTGCAGAACCTCTGCTCTCAAATCGATGTCTGACACCGAAGTCGAAGAATTTTTTATCCTCAGCGATCTCACGGTCGAAGAGGCCGACGAAGCGTCCGTAGCGGTGGATCGTACCGCTTTTGGGAAATGCGCGCGCTGCTGGCGTCACCGTGAAAGCGTGGGACAGAGCGCGCGCCATCCCGATCTCTGCGACCGCTGCGAAGAAGTCGTCGTGAGCGGCGAGGAATTACAGCCTTAGGCTCGCTGCGAACCGTCAGCCACGTGCGATATCGTCGGGCAATTCGTTGATCGTTTCGCTCGTGCGCGGGAAATGGGTCGCCAGCTTCTTCCCGGTTTCGTTGATGCCGTAAATGATCGCGCGGCTGAAATGTTCGTCGCGGAAATGCCCCTGCATCGTGGCGACAAGCCGATGCCAAAACTCCGAACCGCATTTTTCGTGCACGGCGATATCGCCAACGATGGCAAACTTGTGCGCCCTCGGCGCCACCCAAATCAGGACGGCGTTCCGTTCGCGGGTCTTGTGCATGCCAAGCTGGAGGAAGCGCTTTTCGGCCCGCAGGAGGGGATCGTCAACAACTTCGCCACGCTGGACAAAGACACGAATCTGGCCTGAGCTTTTTCCCTCCGCTTTCCTGATGGCCTGCGTGATCTCCTTGTGCCGGAGCCGATGCAGGAACTGGGGCGTGCGCATGGGTTCTACCAGCTCGATCCCGCACCGCCGCCGCCAAAGCCTGAGCCGCCACCGCCACCGCTAAATCCGCTGAAACCTCCACCGCCGCCGCCCGACGACCAGCCGCCGCCACCGCCGCCGCCGCCCCATCCTCCGGTGATAAATGGTCCGCCGAATCCCGTGTAGCGATAACCGCCGCGCTTTCGACTGGCGCGGATCATTAGAAGAAGGAGGACGAGAATGAACAAAAAAACGAGTAGCCCGGCACCGCCGCCGGAGGGGTGAGCGCTTTCGCGGTCCCGCGCCGTCTGCCCGTCGCCTTTGTATTCACCGCGCACCGCTTTGCACATCAGATCGATCCCAGTGGTGAGACCGCCTTCGTAATCGCCCGCACGAAACTTGGGTTTGATGTGCCGTTCCGTGATATCGAAACAGGTGACGTCGGGGAGCGCCCCTTCCACTCCGTGCGCCGTCTGGATGAACATCTTCCGGTCCTGAATGAACACTAAAAGCGCCGCGCCATTCTGCGTCGCTTTCTGACCGATATCCCAAGCCAGAGCCACGCGGCGGGTGTAATCGGCGATGTCCGAATCGCTCTGCATTTTTTGGAAAACCGCCGCGATAATCTGCACGGAAGTCTCGCGCTCGAACTGGGCGAGCTGCTCGTTCAATCGCAGGGCCGCTTCCGGCGAAACGACGTGCGCGTAATCGTTGAAATACCGGTCAGGTTTCGGCGGGATGACCTCAGCGCCTAGGGCAAACCCACTCAGCGCGAGCAACAATCCCAGGAAAAGTGCGTTCGCGCGCCAAAGCGGGCGCATGGCGACCATTCTGGCCAACTGGGTCCGTATCGCGGTCATGTCAAACCTAAGCGTAAGCATTCAAGCTCGGTTGACGCTTTGGCTAACTCTTGAATGCATCATCGCGTGACTGTGAGTTCTTCCTCACGCTGAAAATGACGCGGCAAAATTACGGCGTGACCGCAGGGGTCGCGGTCGGGAAAGAAACCGCCGGGGCCGGCGCACTCGGTGCAGGCGAACTCCCGAAATTGCCGAAGTTCACCGTCGGTGCGCGTTCACTTCCCGGCTGCGATTGGAAGAAGGGCCGCGGTTTGAAGGCGAACATTTTGTTCAGCATGTTGGTCGGGAAGCGTTCCAGCGCCGTATTATATTCCTGCACTGCACCGTTGAAATTCCCGCGTTCGACCGAAATCCGGTTCTCCGTTCCTTCGAGCTGAGCCTGCAGATTCTGAAACGCTTCCGTCG
>JBDTXE010000071.1:0-8864 GCA_040006335.1 Verrucomicrobiota bacterium
CGTCCCAAGAAGCACAGCGAACTATGAGCGAGTCAAATGCCAGCAATCCGGTTAGCCATGAGATGGAAGCGCTTCCTCGAGACGTTTTTTCAGATCAGAACGAAAGAGAATTTCATCCGTCGCCAGCTCAACCGACTTCCGACTTTCTTTCCCAAGATTCTTTTGCGCAAACTCCTGTAGTTGCTGCGCGCGATCGGAATCAGTGAAAAATATACACAGCGCCGGGAAGTAGTTAATGGCCCCCAACGCGTCGAGTTTTCCAGACAAAGCGTCTTTGTTCTTCTGCGCGAATTCCCAGACCAAGTCAGCGCGACCAGAGTCGCGCGCAGTCTGTGTCACCAGATAAGTAGCACGGCTGGTCGGCAGCTCGTCGGAGAGAGCGACGGCCAGAGTCCTCGCGATAAGCTCCGGATCACGCGCGTAGGCGAGCGCGAAATAGAAGTTCTGCTTCTCTTCGGCGCTGGTCGTTTCCAGCCCGAGCTTGTGCAATCTATCCCAAGTCTCGGCATTCCCGTAGCGCATCAACACCGCGAAGGTAGGAGCCCGCAGATCAGGGGAAAGGTTGGATGGCTTCTGCAGGAACAACTCAAAGTTATGGCGGCAAGCCTCAATCACTTCCTTATCACCGGACAGTCCAAGCTGCAGAATGAGACTGGCGCGAAGAGTTGAGATTGTCGGTGGCTCACCTCCCCTGACGGCACCCGCGGCAGAGGCATGGGGCGTAAGACCGATCGCACGCAACGTCGGTCGCAGAACCTTGATCGCGTAGGCTTCAAACTGTGGCAGCGCGGGAGAACCAGTCAGGAGATGCTGGACGTAATCGAAAGTGTTGATGATCTGATCGCGCTCGGCCAGATCGGTGCTCGCCGGCAGCCGGGTGATTAGATCGCTATAGAAAGGCCAGGCTTGAAGCCCGGCTTCCACCAGCGCCCAAGCGTCACTGAGAAGGTTCACCTTGTCGGGCGTGCTTAGGTGCGGGAGAGCGCCAAGCAAAAGCTTCCAGGAAGTATCATCGTAGGCCGTCCGATAATTTCCGATACCGTCGAGGTTCAGCTTGAGCGCATGATCGGATGGCACATCGCGAATCATCGCGGTCTCATCGCTCAAGAGCAGATCGGCCGATGCGTCCTTCCCCGCGATGCGATAACTCAAAGGAATTTTCCAGAGTGAAGGGTTGGAGTCACGGTAATTCACGGTGAAACGGCGCTGACTGAGTAAGACGACGTCGTCCGGCCCGCGCGTGACGTTGACCAGAGGAAAACCAGGCTGCTGCGTCCACGCCGTCGCAACCTCCGCGACCGGCTTCCCCGACACTTCGTCCAATGCACCCCAGAGATCAGCCGTGGTCGCGTTTGAAAATTTGTGCGCCTGCATATAGCGACGCAGACCGCCGCGAAATGCCTCCTCACCAACGAAGCTTTCCAGCATGCGCAGAAACGATTGACCCTTCTTATAAGTAATGTCGTCAAAGGCGCCGTTTGCCTCCGCCTCCGTTGCGATCGGCTGCTGGATGGCGTGCGTCGTACGACGCGCATCTCCCGCCATCGCCTGTTCCTTGGCCGCGCCCGTTCGCCGGGCGGGATCGCGCGGCGCATTGCGCTCGAGCCAGACTTCCCAGGTGGGATTGAAATGAGCGGTGCATTTCGTCCCCATCCAGGAAGCGAATCCCTCGTTTAGCCAGAGATTATCCCACCAGGCCATGGTCACCAGATCGCCGAACCACTGGTGCGCGACTTCATGCGCGATGACCTCGAAGACGCGTTGTTTCGTGGTCGAGGCTGAGTTGACGGGATCGAAAAGCAACGCGGTTTCGAAATAGGTAATGCCGCCCCAGTTCTCCATCGCGCCGCCGAAACCACCGGGCAAAGCGAGCTGGTCGAGTTTGGGCAAGGGATAGGCCAGACCGAAGTAGTCGTTGTAGTAGCGCAGTATTTGAGCGGTACTTTCGAGAGCATAGCGTCCCATTTCGCCCTTACCCTTGGTGGTAATAACGCGAAGTTTTACCCCTTCCGCTTCGCCTTCAATCGCTTCGAATTCGCCGGCGCAGAAAACATTCAGATAGCTCGCCATCGCAGGAGTGGGTTGGAATTCGACTTCGCGTTTCCCATCCAACTTCTTTTCCCGCGCGATCGGCATATTGGAGATGGCCATCCAATTATCGGGCACGAGAACGGTGAGTTGGAAGCGTGCCCGGAAGCTCGGCTCATCCCAAGAGGGAAACATTCGGCGCGCATCGGTCGCTTCGAATTGAGTGCCAAGCAGTAATTTCCGGGTGCCGGAAGCCTTTTCCTGATAGCGCGCGTAAAACAAGCCGGCTCCGAAGGCATTAATCTTGCCGGTGAACTTTAGGGCCAGGGTGTGAGCGCCTGGCCCCAACTCCTGCGGCAAAGCAAAATGCGCCAGCTGCTGGTCTTCTTCTATCCTGATGCTGGAAGCAGGGAGAATCTGACCATCAATTCGCGCTTCAGTGATCGAAACCTCAAGAACGTTACAAACAATTTCGCGGACAGGCGCCGTCACCTGGAGCTGAACAGTTTCATCGCCGGTAAACGTCAACTTCTCGAGGTCGGGCTCGAGTCGAATGGCATAATCGGTGGGCCGGATGGTTTTCGGCAACTTGCCGGGAGTGGCGGCAAAATCGAAGGGCTTTTCAGCCTGTAGTGAAGACACACCGCAAAGAAGCAGAAATGCCAGAAAGCGCATGCGCTACTAAACAGCGCCCGCGCGGGTTTGCACCTATTGCACGACGAGAACGAGGACAAGCTGTCCGTCGCCCACCTGCGGGCCGCGCACCACGAGGGGGCTGGCTTTGCTCAGCTTGGCGTCGCTTTCCAAAAGGAGTTTATCCTGCTGGAACAGTTTCAGGTTGAGCACGTAGGCGCCATCTTTCAAACCGTGGGAGTCCACGTGGAGCGTGAAATATTTACTGGCGGCGGTCCAATCTTCGTCGCCTTTCTGGATCGTCTTGCGCGACTGACCGATAATCTGAAAGCGGGAATAGCCAAAGAGATCCCGGAGCGATCCTTCCAGTTTGCTAATCTCGGGCGGGGTCGGTTCTGGCGGAGCAGAATTATTGGCAATGAGCAGACCGCTCCAAACCGTCTGCGCAGCCGACAAAGCTCCGATGCCACTCAGGAGGAGCAGAGCGGCGAGCCAACAAATGCGACCCATGCCTACTTCGCGGCAAACTCGGAGGGGAGCGACTGCAAGCCATCCACCCAAAGAACGGTGACTCGGTCCTCCTTCTTCTCAAACATCGTGATGGTCGCATTCGGACTGATAGCCGGGTCCACCCGCGCATTGAGAATTTGCGAGAGATACTGAGACTGATCCTCCGCGGGACGCTCGTTCTTCATCACAAAAACGGCGCAGACGAGAAAGATGGCGAGCGAGGTCATACCGCCAAAAAGCAGCCGTCGAATCGTCCACCAGCCGGTGCGAATCGAATCGTCCGTCTTCGCCGCCGGGAGACGTTCTTCCCGTTCGAGGCGTTCGCGCAATTGGTGGCTGAAAAATTCCGCATTGCTGAGCGGCATCGCGATCTGCTCGCGCAGAAAAGTCCCGAGTTGCCGGGCACTGTTTTTTTCCGCTAGCGCCGCCGCCTTGTCCGGCAGAGAGGCCTCGAACTCGCTTAGCTCGCGACCAGTGAGCTGATCGTCGATCCAAGCCGTCCATTTTTCCTCAAACGTTTTCATACAGGTCCCTCAGCAAATTCTGTAATCTCTTGCGCGCGTAGAAGAGGCGCGACATCACCGTACCGATCGAACAACCGAGCGTCTCCGCGATCTCGTGGTATTGCATGTCTTCCGTCTCCTTCATCAGGATAACGGCCCGATGTTCCGGCGAAAGTTGTTCGATGGCTTGATCGATCCGGGCGCGAATCTCTGCCCGCTCCATCCGCTGGTGCGGGAGCGAAGCGGGCCGGGGCATTGTCTTCGTCGCGGGATCTACTTCTCTCAACTCCACCGCGTCATCGAATTCGGTGCCGCTCCCTTTCACCTGCTTTTTCCGCAACCAATCGATCGTCACATTCATCACGATCCGATAAAGCCAGGTATAGAAGGAAGACTTTCCGCGGAATCGACCGATCGATTTCCAGGCTTTCACGAAACTGTCCTGGGCCAGATCCCAGGCGTCCTGTTCGTTATGCACCATGTTGTAAATCATTCCAAATACCCGTGTTCGGTAGCGCGCTACGAGCTCGTCAAAAGCTGCCGTGTCACCTCGCTGGCATCGACTTACCAAGTCTAGCTCGGGCACATCGGCTTGCGCCGGAGACGCTTCCGTTTGAGTGATTGGACGGGTCGCAGAGGAATTCATTCAAATGGGGATGAGGAGGCCATCAACACCATCGGCCCCTCGGCGGCAGCCAAAAGGCATCGGAAGTCAGCAGGAACCAAAACGCCGACGCCATTCGCCGCGATATTCCCCAATAAGGGTGATGATGCCATCGCGCACGTGAAATAGGCGCTGCAGGAGGACAGTGTGCCGGGAGGGCGAGATCCGCATTTCCCGCAGTAGTGCTGCGGCACCATCCATCGAAAGAGTGATGGCGCGCAGTGCGCGCTTCAGGTAGGCGATTGTCATCCCTATTTCGTCGACGTCCTCGCCGCTCAGGGCGGCCGCCAATTTGGCGCTGGCTAGGGCCGCGTGGGTGGCGAGTTTCACCGCGGAGGGCTCGTTCTGGAGCGCGCTGTCTTCGTCAAAAAGCTGATCGATCCAGACGGTTAACGCAAACGCTGCCCGGTAAAGGCGATGTTCCTCAAAAGACTCTCCCGGTGCGAGGGGGGGCTGCTCTTCTTCTTCGCCGCCCTCCTCGAAAAGTGAATCCACTTCCGGCGCCCAATCTTCCTTCCCGTCGAGCAGCTGCGACCAACCCATTTCGCTCGCAATGATCTGGTCGCGATTTGGATCATCCAGATACTTTTCCAGCAACTCCATATACTTCTCCGTCTTGTGATCCTGCTGCTGAAGAAAGCGCTCCCATTCGTATTCGTCCCAGACGCGCTCGGGCTCGTGGTCGAATCCGGCCATGGCGAATGACTAAACGTCGCCTTTCACCCCGCGCAATGGTTTTGTCGGTCACCGCGCAGTCAGGGCAGCCGGAGGGATATGCGATTTCCACGACAGCACAGAAATCACTCGTGCTTCGAGGTAAGCTCCTGTTCCGTCTGCAAGCGGAGCTGGCCGCAGGCCGCGGCAATATCGTGACCTTTCTCCCGCCGCAAAGTGGCGTCCACCTCGCCCGCACGCAGGATTCGCAGAAACTGTTCCTGAAGGTGCAACACCGGTCGGCACCAGTTCAAACCTGTCACGGTGTTATACGGGATGAGATTTACTTTCGCGTTCAGCTCACGCGCGCGCCGGGCCAACAGTCGCGCCTGCTCTTCCGAGTCATTTACGCCCGCGATCAAAATGTATTCGAAGGTCAGGCGCTGTTTTTTCTTCCCGAGGTAAAAACGGCAGGCCGCAAACAATTCCACCAGCGGGTATTTCCGGTTAACCGGCATGATGCGAGCGCGCACTTCGTCGGTCGCGCCGTGCAGCGAAATGGCGAGGCGAATTTGTAGTGGCTGTTCCGCCAGCTGCCGGATTTGCGGCGCTAGTCCACTGGTCGAGACGGTAATGTGCCGCGCGCCCAGACCGATCCCCCACGGCGCATTAATAATCTGAATCGCCCGGAGCACGTTTTCGTAATTCGCCAGCGGCTCGCCCATGCCCATGAAGACAAGATTATCGACCCGCTCGCCCGCGGCCTTCTCCACCGCGATGATTTGTTCCACAATTTCATCCGCGCTCAGGTTGCGTTTCCAGCCATCCAGACCGCTCGCGCAGAATTTGCATCCGTAGGCGCAACCCACCTGAGTGGAGAGACAGAGTGTGCGGCGATCGGAGCGCGAGCCGTAGAGCGCGGGCGAGGCCGGGATAAGGACGGACTCAATAAGGTTACCGTCGGCCAAGCGAAAGAGGAATTTTTGCGTCGTGTCACGAGAACCGAGGACTCGCAGGGTAGCCATTACGGTGAAGGCAAATCTCTCGGCGAGCGTCTCCCGCAGGACGTGCGGCAAGTTACTCATTTCGCCGAATGAGCCCGCGCGTTTGCGATAAAGCCACGCCGCAATTTGTTCGGCTCGGAACGCTGGTTGACCATCGACGCGCAAATGCTCTGCCAGCTCGGATAGCAGGAGCGATTTGATCGCGGGCGCTGGCGTCGTTTCCACCCCCAAAGGTAAATGCACCCTCAGTTCTGTCATCCGAGGTCGCTGGGCAGCTGAAAGACCTCAACCCACGGCCAGCAATCACCCAATCCCATGGCCTCGCTTGCGCAGGATGACAAGCGACGTGCGCGGCGTCACGTTCCGCATGTGTCGCGTTCCCGCACTCCATGGCTGATCGGATGGGAAGCCGCCAAGGCCAACGCCGTGCCGGCCCTCATCTTGCAAGGTGTGATGCTGGGTTTACTAATCGCCTACTACACCAGCCGACCTTGCGCGGAGGCGATGGATCAGCTCGCCCGGCTGAAGGAACGTCATAGCTTCGCCTTCGTCGTTGTCTCCGCCATCTGCGCTGGCTCACTCGTTCCGGAAGCTTTTCTTATTCTGTTTTTCCAGGGTGGCCGACCGGAGCGACAGAATTTGCGCAATCTTTTTTTCACTGTCCCGACGTGGGCGATCGACGGCATTCTCGTGGACGAGATGTATCATCTCAACGCCCTTTGGTTCGGGACGACCGTGACCGCCTCCGTCGTCCTGGCCAAGATTTGCGTCGACCAATTTGTCTACAATCCGTTCCTGGCTGCGCCAGGCGAGGTGCTGATTTACGAATGGAAAGATCACGGTTTCAGCTGGGCCTCGCTCCGTCGCGCGATGACCTGGAACTCCTATCGCGACAAGGTGATTCCGACACTTCTCGCCACTTGGGCGATGTGGTTCCCGATGATGGCGATCATTTATTCTCTGCCATATCCCTTGCAGTTCCCGCTCTTCACGCTAGCGCTCTCCTTGTGGGTCCTTTTGCTTATTTACATGACGAACAAATTCGCTCCGCGCACCGCACCGCCGCCGCTCGTTTCCGCGACCAGAGAACAGAATGAGAACGCACGAACTCTTTGAGCGAATGTCTCCGGAACTCTCCCACGAGATCCTGTCGTGGCTGCAGCAGAATCAAAAACCCATTTATAAAGGTGCGATCCAGGGATTGGCGAACCAGCGCAACCTGCGGCCAGTCTTCATTGAACGGAAACCGGGCAGCGAGCGGAACGTCTGGTTGAAGGGCGCGCTCTCGCGCAAAATCAGCGGCACCATCGCTGAGCATGTCCTGCAGGCGTGGCTGCTGGGGGCGCACCGGCCCATGCTCTGCCGCTTCCTCGATGAGTTGAACATTGCGCACGATGACGATGGCACCGTCGAGAAAATTCCCGGATCACCCCCGCCGGAAAAGATCGCGACCGCGGTCGAAGCTCTCTTGCAGCAATTTCCGGCCGAGGCGGTGGCGGTTTATCTCCACTCTTTCCGGGGGATGGATCCGGAGGCGGACTGGCCGGCGCTGCGGGAGTTGCTCGAAAAAGACGTGCGCCTCCATCCCGGGCCCGTTACTTCTTAAGCGCGACGCGATCGTTCCTAACGAAAGCAAGCTGATCGCAGGCGACCGGAACAGCGACCTACGGCTTTGCGGAAAAATGGAGCAGGGCTTCGTGCACGCCCGCGCCATAAGGCCGCGCCGCAATATAACCCTTCGCGGCGCGCACGGCGTTTTTCACCGGAGTAATCGCATTCTCTGGGCAAGCTGGCATGGCGGCAAAACGGCCGTCGAGCATGGAGACATCGTTATGATGATCGCCCGCGGCAAAGATGTTTTCCCGCGCGATCTCGAGCAGACGGCTGAGCTCGCCCAAGGCCGCGCCCTTGTGATAATCGGCATGACAGAAACGGAGATAAACCGTGTTCCGCTGATAGTGAAAATGGGGGTGTTGATCCTTGGCGTGCTCGATGAACTCCACAATCCGATCCATTTCCGCCTCCGATTGCGCGATGAGACCTTCCGGTCTGTCACCGAGGTAAAGCAGGCGGGCGCCCGTTTTCCGTTCCACGAAAGACAATACCTCGTCGAAGACGGGTTGGGCCGAATGAAAAAGCTCCGCGTGAGCCTGCGCGCAGCGATCGTTCCAATCACCAAACGGTTCCCAGCGCGGTTTCCCGTTCTCCGCCGCCCGGAAAACGTCCCGCTCGCTCGTGAGAATAAAATCGGGATGAATCGGAAACTCAAAATCGAGCAACCCACTCTCGAGAAGATCGACCGAGCGACCGGTGTTCATCGCCCAAATCACGCCTTCCTTTTGCCACCGACCGATGAGTTCCATGCAGTCGGAGTCGAGCATCGGATGTTCGTCGTGGCGGACGAGCGTGCCGTCGAAATCGGTGCTGATCAGTTTTATTTTCCCCGGCATGAAGGAGGCAACTTAGAAATTGATTTCATCCACGCAACGGGCAACGGTTTTCCCACATGAAATCGGCCTACGACCTGGCAATGGAGCGTCTGCAGAAAAGCGCGCCCACGGTGAACTTAAGCGACGAGCAAAAGGCGCAACTGGCCGAGATCGATTCCCAGTTTCGGGCGAAGATCGCGGAGAAAGAAGTGTTTTTGAACGATCAAATCGCCAAGGCCCTCGGCGCGGGAAAATTCGAAGACGTGCAGCAACTGCAAAAGCAACTGACGACCGAAACGCGCCGGCTCCGGGATGATTGCGAGGAAAAGAAAGAGAAGGCGCGGAAGTCGTTCGCGACCTAGCGCATCTTAGATGTAGGGTCTCGCCGCCGAGTCGGCTCCGTCTCGGGTAGGGTGGGCGTCTCGTCCGCCGGCCATCG
>JBDTXE010000072.1:0-8840 GCA_040006335.1 Verrucomicrobiota bacterium
GATGGGCAAAAAGATGACCGCAATGAAAAACAGCGACATCAAGACCAAACCGAGGAAGAGCCAGTCGACCTGCTGCGCGCTCGTTGACGCTTGCACAGGAAAGAGGCGGAAGTCGTCCATCCCTAAGCAGCCTCCCCGCCAGTTACCCTCTTGTGATCACGCCGGCTGAGCCAGGCGATACAAGCAGCCAATAATAGGACCGTGGCCACGCCGAGAATGCGCAGAACGTTAAGGACGAGCGCGCCATATTTTCCAGTGATCGGGTTGTAGTGGTAACAAAGCAGGATGAGCTGCTGTACAACCGACCCGTTCTGTCCGTTCGAAGCCGCGATCAGCGCACTCCGCAGTTCTTTCGGGTCGTAGTTTACCCCGAAGAAGTAGCGGGAGACTCTGCCTTCCGGCCTGAGCACGAGAAAGCCGCTGGGATGGGCATATTCATGCGAGTCAGGGTCAAAGGCGAAACGGAAGCCGGTTTCATTCGCCAGTTGCGCGATCGTTTGTTTCTCCCCGGTAAGAAAATGCCATCCACCCTCTGCACCCGGCCGACCGTAGCGCTTGAGATACTCCCGCTCCTTTGCCGCGGCTACTTCGGGTGTTTCATTCGGGTCGATGCTTACGTTGATGACATTGAAGTCCTTGCCGACGTCGAGGTGGAGTTCTTGCAGGGACTCGATCAGTCCGTCGTTGATCAAAGTGCAGAGCATCGGGCAATGGTAGTAACCGAGCACAAGCAACGTCGGCTTTGCATTCAGGAGTTGCCCTAGCGACACAGTTCGCTTCCTCGCGTCGCGAAAGATCAAGTCGCGAGAGATGGGCTGCCCGATATGCTGATCATAGCCGATCCGCTTAAGCTCGTTAGGGCCGAGAGCCGAGGCCGGGGTGACCCAGGCGACGCCGAGGAGCAGAATGAGGGTTAGAGATCTCGCGTTCATGGGGAAGGCGATTCCGCGGTCGCTCGGTTCTGCATGAGTTGCAGCCGTGTTTGCCCGGCGCCGACTTCGGGAAGACCGCGCTCCAGCAAAAGCTCCATCGCGCGTTCGATCGGAATTCGAGCCACCCCCGCCTTGCGATCGACCCATCCATAGGAGTGCAGCTCCTTCTCGCGCGCCCTTTTCGAGAACGCGAGATCCGCGGCCGGATGCGCCTGGAGCCGCGGTGATGGGAAATGCGCCCGGACCGCCGACAGTCGCGGCGGCTTCTCTGCTCTGTCAGCGAAACGAAAAACTCCGCGCGCCAGAAGGAAACTGATCGTGAGGAGGAGTAGGACGAGGGCAGCGACCAAGGCGACACTCAAGACGTCGGCATCCTTGCGCTCATGCCCGCTCTCCGCTCTTGGCTGACCCTGTGGAATCATAGGTCAGCCGTAGCCACAGCAAAACGTGGATCATTCATGGGCACGAGCGAGTGAGCCGCGAGGTTGCGCGCGAAGAAAAAGAGCCAGACACCGCCGACTCCGAAAAGCGCAGTCAAATCCATCCAACTAAAGTGTAACCCATGAGGATAGAATGTAGGAACGATCATCCACCAGACATCGACGACGTGTGCGATGAACATCGCCCCGGCGATCAGCGCAAGCGCCTCGCGGGTCTGCTTCATCTGCCGCGAGAGGAGAAGGAAGAACGGCCCAAAGAAGTGAAAGAGAACCAGGAATATGAGCACCCAGCGCCAGCCACCGGCGATCCGATGCAGATACCAGGAAATTTCGTGCGGCAGATTACCCGACCAGATGACCAGGAGCTGCGAGAAAGCCATGTAAGCCCAGAGCATGGTGAAGGCGAGAAGGAGGCTCCCGAGATGGTGAAAGTTTTCCTTGCCGATGATCTCCGAGAGCGACGTCCGCGGTCCTATCCAGGCAAGAAGAAGGATAACAAAGGCGAGTCCGCTCAGCATTTGGCCGATGCAAATCAGGATCGGAAAGATGGTCGAAAACCAATTCGCCTCCAGCGACATCACCCAGTCGACAAAGACTACGGTGATCGTAAGAGGATAGATTACCAGTCCCGGCCCGCTGAGCTTGCGCAGACGCTTCATCGGCGCCGGGTCCTGCGTCCCATCCTGCTCGTGCGACCACTTATTGAGGAGGAATGCGATCCAACTCCAGATCGCGAACGCCGCCACCGCCCGGACAACGAAGAAGGGCCCGCTAAGATAAGTCTGTTTCTGCTGGAGCACCTCGTTCGCCGTCACCCGGCCAGGCATGGCCCACGGGTAAAGATGGTGGATTCCGAAAAAGATGGGGACGAAGAGAAGACCAAGCAGCGGCACCGTCTTTGCGGCGGCCTCGAAAAAGCGCCGGACCGGCCAGCCCCATTTCCCTCCCGTCAGGTAGTGAATCATGAGAAAAGCCATGCAACCCAAAGCGACGCCAAGCCAGACCAGTTCGGCGAAGAGATAGGAAATGAAGAACTGTTGCGGGCGGAGGAACCAGCCGAGCAGACAGAGTAGAAGGCAGACAACCCCGACTCCCAGGGCCAGCCGGCTGCGCGTTCCCACCAGAGCCGCGATTTCGCCGCTCATGGTTTCGTCTCCAGACTCTTTCGTTCGTTAGGTGGGAGATCGCTGATCGCGGCTTGTCGGCTCAACTGCAAGGCGCGGAGATAAGCCGCAATTGCCCAGCGATCATTCGGTTCCACCCGGGAGGCGTAGGAATACATGACGCCGTATCCGTTGGCGATAACGTCGTAAAAGTGCCCAAGCGGCGCGGCACGGAGGTGCGCGCTATGGTAAGTCGGCGGGGCCGGGTAGCCGCGCTCCACGACTTCGCCATTCCCCTCACCCGTCAGGCCATGGCAGACCGCGCAGTAGATATCGTAGCGTTCGCGACCGCGCCGCAGCAGCTCGGGAGTCAGAGTTAGCGGGGGCGGCAGAGTCGTCAACAAAACACCATCCCTTAAGCCGGTGTCGAGCGCTTCGTTCTCCCCTGCGCGATGGTATTCCACCGTATACGCCGGTAGCTGGCGCGCGTTTGTGCCGTCGGAGAAAAAATCGCTCTTTGAATAGGTTTTCGCTTTCGGCTGGTTATACATGTCCTGGCGGCAACCCGTTAGTGCGAGCGCCAGCAGAACCAATCCGCAGAGAGCGCGCCTCACTTTGCCACCTCCTTGACCATGAGCGGATCGAGGCTTTCCAGAAACGACCAAGTCGCACCTCCAGCGTACTGCGGATCTGCGCTCTCGATACAGAGGAAAAAACGATCCTGCGAGGCTCGCTCGAATTCAGGGAGATTAAACATCGGATGATACGGCCGGGGCAGGCCACTAAGCACGAAGACGGAAAAGAATGCGGTTAGCGCCGCGCCCAGCACCGTCAGCTCAAAGGTAATCGGAATGAATGCCGGCCAGCTATGCAAGGGCCGTCCCCCGACGTTCAGTGGGTAGCTCACGACGTTGGCAAACCACTGCATGAAGTAAGCGCTGGCTCCGCCCACAATCCCCGCGAGCAGGACAAACAGCGGGATGCGATTCGTCTGACCCAACGCCTTCGCCAAGCCCTCGATCGGGAAGGGCGTAAATCCGTCGATTTTCCGGTAACCTCTGGCATAGGTCTCCTCGGCCGCACGAAGCAGTTGCGCATCGCTCTCAAACTCCGCGACTAATCCGTAAATCGGATCTTCCGTCATAGGGCGTTCGCCTTTTGCGGCTCGGCGACCAGCTCCCTTGATTCAGAGATGGAGATCATGGGAAAAAAGCGCACGAAAAGAAAGAGCAGGGTAAGGAAAAGCCCGACGCTGCCAAAGAGCACGGCCCAATCCCAAAAGGTCGGATAAAACATCCCCCACGCCGAGGGCACGAAGTCACGGGCCAAACTCGTGACGACGATGACGAAACGTTCCACCCACATCCCGACGTTGATAAAGAGCGCGACGATAAAAAGCGTCAGCGGATTGCGCCGGATGCGCGCCGACCAAAGCGCTTGCGGGACGAGAACGTTGCAAAGCATCAACGCCCAAAAGATCCAGCCGTAAGGACCGAGGGCGCGGTTAGTCATCATGTATTGCTCGAAGATATCGCCGCTGTACCAGGACATGAAGGCCTCGATGACATAGCCGTAGGCGACCATCAGACCAGTCACGAACATCACGTTCGCCATGTTATTGAGATACCTTTCGGTGATCAGATTTTCGAGATGATAGAGCTTGCGCACCGGAATGATGATATTGAGCACCATCGCGAAACCGGAGTAGATCGCGCCGGCCACAAAGTAAGGCGGGAAAATGGTCGAATGCCAGCCGGGCACGATCGCGACTGCAAAGTCGAGGCTAACCACACTATGGACAGAGAGAACAAGCGGCGTCGCCAGCCCGGCGAGGAGGAGATAAGCAATCTGATGGCGCTGCCAATGCGCGGCGGAATTGCGCCAGCCCATCGCAAGCACACCGTAGAATCGTTTCTGCCACTTCTTCTCCGCGCGGTCGCGCAGAGTGGCTACGTCCGGGACCAGGCCGAGATACCAAAAGAGGAGCGAAACGATGAAATAGGTGGAGACGGCGAAGACATCCCAAACGAGCGGGCTACGGAATTGCGGCCAGAGACCCATGGTGTCGGGATAGGGAAAGAGATAGTAGAAGAGCCAGGGCCGCCCAAGATGGAGCAAGGGCATCAGCCCGGCGCAAGCCACCGCGAAGAGAGTCATCGCTTCGGCGAAGCGATTGATCGCGGTCCGCCAATGCTGAAACATGAGCAGGAGGATGGCGGAGATGAAAGTGCCGGCATGGCCGATTCCCACCCACCAGACGAAATTCACAATCGCGAAGCCCCAGGCGACCGGGATATTGATCCCCCAAATGCCAACCCCGCGGATGAGAAGCCAGGCGACGGCGAAGAAAAACAGCATGAGCAACCCGAAGGCGATGACGAAACCTATCCACCAGGTGGCCGGCTGGCGGTTGCGCAGCACGATCGAGCCGATCGCCTCATTGACGCTCTCGTAGGTCTGCCTCCCCGCGAGCAGGTTCGACGGATAACCGAGCGGCGACATCCGCGTCTTTTTTTGTTCGTTAGGTGGGCTCGTCTTCATCTCACTCCCTCGAACGTTCCAGACAAACCGGACAATACTTCCCCCTCGCCCCCGGCACACCTTCCTTGAGATCGAGCGCGCGCCCTTCGCGCGGCACACCCTTCAGAAGATTGAGCGCGCGTCCTGATTTGAAAGCAGCCAGAAACGGGATTGTTCATGACTTCAGCTGAGGATTAGGGTTGCGTAGTTTGGCCAAGTAGCTCGTTCGCGGCCTGGTATTGAGCTCAGCGAGCATGCCGTAATCGAGCGGTCGCTGTTTCCATTGGGAGACCCTGCTTTTGGGATCGTGGATGTCGCCGAAGACGATCGCTTCCGCCGGACAGACCTGCGCGCATGCAGGTATGATCTCACGATCACGAATCGGGCGGCGTTCCAGCTCCGCGGCAATCCGCGCGGCGCTGATCCGTTGCAGGCAATAGGTGCACTTTTCCATCACCCCGCGAGAGCGCACGGTGACATCGGGATTCTTGACCAGCTTCTCGCTCGGCGAGAGCGTGCCGTTGTATTCCAGGAAATTGAAGCGCCGCACCTTGTAGGGACAGTTATTCGAGCAGTAGCGTGTGCCGACACAGCGGTTATAGACCTGAAGGTTGAGACCTTCGTCATCGGTCACGGTCGCCGCCACCGGGCAGACCAATTCACAGGGCGCATCCTGACAATGCATGCAAGGGACGGGCTGATGATGAAACTCCGGATTCTCCGGTGACCCGCTATGATAGGTATCGATCCGGATCCAATGCATCTCCCGTCCGCTCCTGACCTGCGCCTTACCCACCACTGGAATGTTATTCTCCGCCTGACAGGCAATGGTACAGGCATTACAACCAATGCAGGTCCCAAGATCGATCACCATCGCCCAGGCGTAGCCGTTGTTTTTAAATTCATCCGGGTGATAGAGGGTCTCATCGAGCTTCGGCACTTCCCGCATTTCCGTCGCGAAACGCGGCTGTCTAGCGAACTCAGCAAGAGTGCCGGTCCGATAGAGGTCGCGTCCTTCGATCGTGAAGTGATGCTGGGTGGTGGCGAAGTCCTCCCGCCGAGATAGTCTTTGAATCGTTAGGCCAAAGCCATGCCAAAGTGCATCCGACGTTCGGAGCTTGTAAGCGTTGTAACCCTTGTTAAACCCAACCCGCCCGGCCTTCTCCCGTCCGTAGCCGAGATGGAGGGTGACCGTGTCATCGGCTTGACCGGGCAAAATCCAGATCGGCGCGTCCAGCTTCCTGCCCTGGTAGGTGAACTGGACGTAATCGCCATTTTCCAGTCGCTCGCGCCTGGCGAGAACTGGACTAACGAGTGCGGCATTGTCCCAGGTGATTTTGGAAAAGGGATGGGGCAGCTCCTGCAACCAGCCGTTGTTGGCGTAGCGGCCGTCGAGCAGGTTCGGGTCGGCGCGAAAGAGGATCTCCAGACCCTGGCCTAACGGCGGCGACGGGAGCGGCACGCTCGGGACGGACCCGGCTGGCGCGGAAAGCGGCTCGCTTCCCGTGGTGACGCCGTCGCTCAGGGCCTTGCGCCATTGTTTTTCGAAGCCGGCTTCCTCGCGACCCTGTCGATGGAACGCCCTCACCATCTCGTAAGCACTGCGGGCCGGCTGCTGGATGAAGACGTCCATCAGTTTGTGCGCGGAGACTCCGTCATAGAGCGGCTCGATCAGCGGTTGCACGATCGTGACCGAGCCATCGCAGGCCTGGAGATCGCCCCAGCTCTCGAGAAAATGAGTCGCCGGAATCTGCCAGTCGCAGCGCTGCGAGGTTTCGTTGAGGTGGAGGGTGTGGTGCAAGCGCAGCTTCACCTTTTGCAGCGCCCCAGTGAAGTCGAGATCGGCCGGCGCGTCGTAAACCGGGTTACCGCCGAGGACAACGAGCAGTTCCACGTTGCCCCGACGCATCTCTTCCACCAACGTCTTAAGCGAACCGACTTGGTTCACGGGATTCGGCTCCACCACAGCGCGTTCGAAGATGGTGCTACCGAGGTTGCCTAACGAGGCGTTGATCTGCGCAACCAGCGCGTGGACTACGGCGGGCTGGGTTTCTCCCGCGATGACGATGCCCGCACCAGGATGCGCGCGCAGATCCTGCGCAGCCGCCCAAATCCATTCGTTCGCGAACGGCGGGACCTCCGCCCCTTCGCCGCCCGTGCCGACGAGAGCCGCGAGCGCGGCCGCGAGCGCAGGAATGGAGTGAGCCGCGACCGGAAGACGATGATCGGCATTCGAACCGGTGATGCTCGGAGTCGGTTCCGCCGCGTAGAAGCGGCTCATGGTGGCACCTTCCGGCTTCTCCACCCGGCGGCCCTTTGCAAAATCGCGCGCATGCCGCAGAGCAGCCGGGTGGAGGTAGAGAAAATCGGAATCGAGCGCGACGATGATTTTTGCCTTGCTGAAATCGTAGAGGAACTCCCCGCCTGCGCGCAGCGTGTCGCGGGTCAGCGGATCCCATTGATGCCAGCGCGCGCCGGGAAACTTCTCCCGAATCGCCTGCATTTGCGCGGCGAGGGTCGGCGAAGTGATTGTCTGGGTGAGCAAGCGCAACCCGGCCCCGCCCACCTTTGCCTGCCCGGCGAGGGCTTCGTTCAGGCGCTCGAGGAAAACTCCCCAAGTCGCGCCCCTGTTCCCATTCGTTAGGGTCTTCGCCCGGTCGGGATCGTAGAGGTCGAGGACGTCGGCCTGCGCCCAGATGGTGGTCGCGCCCAGGCTCATCGGATGATCGGGGTTGCCTTCGATCTTGGTCGGCCGCCCTTCGTTGCTCGTGACGACGATCCCCTGGCCGTACCCGCCTAACGACGCCGCGCTGGCGAAACGAAGCGGCCTCCCGGGCACCACTCGCTCCGGTTGCTCAACGTAGGGAACGATTTTTTCGATCCGCTGTTTGGTGCAGGCGCCGAGACCAGCGAGCGCGAGGGACGCCCCCATCAAGCGCAGAAAATCGCGCCGATGGAGCGCGTCGCCGTCCCATTCGGAGGCGCCGCGTGGGAATTCCCGATGAAGCCAGTCTTCGAACTCCGGGGTGTGCGCGAGCTCTTCGAGGCTGCGCCAATAATGAGGAGACTTCATCGGTGGCAGGTCGAGCAGTTCGTTAGGCGACCGCTCGTGTCGATTTGATTTTGGCGAACGAGCAACTTCCCTTGCGCCTCCTGATCGCGCCGGGGCTGCCAGTGCAGGTTGTAAATCTCGGAGCGTGGGCGCACGAATTTTTCCGGGGCGCGATGGCACTCCAGGCACCACTTCATGTAGAGCGTCTGCGTCCGCCAGGTGAGCGGCATTTTGTCGAGTTCCCCGTGGCAGGTGGAACAGCCGACTCCTTTGGAGATGTGGATGCTGTGGTTGAAATAAGCGAAGTCGGGCAGGTCGTTGACCCGATTCCATTGCAACGGGCGATTCGTCGCCAGGCTCTCACGCACGGGGGCGAGAAGGGGCGCTTCGTTCCAGAGCTGAGAGTGACAGGTCATGCAAATCTGCGTGCTTGGGATCCCGGCGAAGGCCGATTTCTCGACCGAAGTGTGGCAGTAGCGGCAATCGATTCCGTCGTCTCCGACGTGATGTTTATGGCTGAAGGGGACGGGTTGATCGAGCGGGACGTCCACGTAAGTGGTGTAAGGGGACCAGAAAATCGCCGAGGTCGCCCAGCCCGCGCCGCAAACCAGGAGGACGGCGCCGAAAAGAATAACCCGCGCGTGGACGTTGGCGCGCGGGGAAAAGATTTGCGCCATGAAAATCTAGCGGCCGTGGAAATTAAAGTGCGGCGCGAGAGCGCGCAGTTTTTGGCGATACACGAACGCTGAATTTTTCATGCGCGGTGAAAGAAGCGAGCCTATTCGAGGAGGCC
>JBDTXE010000073.1:0-8830 GCA_040006335.1 Verrucomicrobiota bacterium
CCGTAGCAATTTGCCCCGATTTCCGTCCGCCGGGTGAGATTGGTGAATTTCAAAATAATTTCAGACGCTTTAGACGCTGGCGGGAACTCACCGTCTTTCCACTTCCAGTGCTCACGATCCCTCTAAGCGCGAATTCGTGGACGATATTTTAAGAGGAAATTGTATGGGCCGGTGTCGTCTCATCCACTGGTCGCGGCCATGCGAGCGCGATCGCCGTTAACAGCCATGCGGTGGTTAGCGGGACCACTCCCGGAAGCCAAAGCTCGTAACGGGAAAGCAGGGTGAGACTAGCGAGACAATAAGCGGCGGTAAAAGCGAGGATCCCAAGGACAACATCGAGCCTGCGCGCGCGCGCTCCCAGGCAGGCGAGCAGGACGATCAACAGGAGAACCACGCAATCGAAAATAACGCTGACCCGCCTGACATAGCGATTCGATTGCATCGTGGCGATGGCCGCGGAAAAAATATCCGGCGGCGCCAGCGGATTGCGAGGCGTGCGCGCGAGGACGAGCGCTCCCGGGATGGTGGCGAGAAGCGGGTCTCGGGGCTTTTGCTGGGCGAGGAGAAGGACCTCGCTCAAGCTCAAATGCCGCGCCAGGCTGGCGGCGTTCGGATTCACGATGATCGAACCGTCGGTGCCGATGGGGATCCGCCACCCGCGGGGCATCTCGATATATTCACCCAGGGAAATTTTTACTTCCCGCAATGGGATTCGCGCCCAAGCCAAAAAAGCCTGGAAGGCGTAAGCCGGGATGATTTCACCGCGATACTGAAAAAGAAGGGGTACGTGAATTTCGTTGGTGGTTTCATCCGGCAGATTGATAAATCCGAGCGTCGAAATGAGACGCAGATCCTCGTCCGGCTGGCGCGAGATTCCCGTAAACGTGGGCAGATCACCGCGGCGCCCTTTTACCTGCACGAACCCGGGAATGTCCGCTGGGAAAACGTCGGGGTCCGGCGTGCTCGTGAGTTCGGCAGCCAGTAACAACTTCGGGACCCGCATGGCTTGGTCGAGGAAGACCTGCTCCTGATCCCGGTCGCTCGCGCGCCAGCGCAAGATCGGTTCCATCGCCAGCACCGTCGGGTTCCATTCCAGCATCGACTGCAGAAAGAGAGCGAACTCGAGGGGCGAGACCGTGCTGCTCGTCTCACGCGGAGGGGCAGCGCCAGTCTCATCACCGTTCCCCGCCAGCGACCTCGCGGCCAGTTCCACCACAATCAGCGGGACCGGCGCCGAAGTCGGTTGGGAGTTGCGCAAAAGCCAGCCGAGAAAAAATTCGTCCGCCTGTTGGACGTGGGGCTCCTGGGCCAGCAGCAACGCGGCCAGCACCGCAATGATCGCGAAAAGAAGCCGCTGCATTGCGCGGTATAAGAAAGTGAGGACCGGCGGGTGACAAGAGAAGAGTTAGCGCTCCTCTCCGCGAGCCTCCCTACTTGCTTAGCTCCAGCATGCGCCGGATCGGCTGTTCCGCGCGCTGACGCAGCGGCTCCGGCAGAAGAATCTCCGGGGAAAGATCACGCAAAGCGTTATAAGCCTTTTCCAGCGTGTTCATCTTCATGAAACGACATTCCGCGCAAAAACAATTGTCGGTCGGGCCTGGAATAAATTGTTTTCCCGGGATTTCCTTCGCCAGGCGATGCAGCATGCCCGCTTCCGTCACCACGATGACCGCCTCTGCTGGGGATTTACGGCAAAAATCGATCATCTTCTCGGTTGAGCAGACCTCGTCCGCCAGCATCCGCACCGCCGCGGTGCATTCCGGGTGCGCCACCAGCGGGGCTCCGGGATATTCCTCTCGTATTTTGCGAATACTGCGCGCCGTAAATTCGACGTGGACGTAACAGTTGCCCTGCCACAGATCCATCTTCCGCCCGGTGCGCTCCATCACCCAGGCGCCGAGGTTCTGATCCGGCACGAAGAGAATATTGCGGTCTAGTGGAGCGGCGCGCACGATTTTTTCCGCATTGCCGCTGGTGCAAATGACGTCGCTGAGGGCTTTCACTCCGGCGCTGCAGTTGATGTAGGCAATGACGTAGTAATTTTTGTCCGCGTGCGTCTGCAAAAATTTGGCCAGCGCTTCGGGCGGACACGATTCCGAGAGCGAACAACCCGCGTCGAGATCGGGCAAAATCACCTTTTTGGTGGGATTAATAATCTTCGCCGTCTCCGCCATGAAATGGACGCCGCAGAAAAGAATCACGTCCGCCTCCGTCTTTGCCGCCTGAAAACTAAGACCTAACGAATCACCGACAAAATCCGCGACGTCCTGTAGTTCCGGCACCTGATAGTTGTGGGCGAGGATGATCGCGTTCCGCTCACGCTTCAGCTCCGTGAGTTCGGCGGCGAGATCGATGAGACCGCTTTGTCCGTAGTTTACACCTGCGCTGACCACGCAATACTATCGCCGCTCTCACCTCCTCCACAAATGCCCAACCCACGCTCTAAACTTGGATTCATCGGCGGCGGGAAACTGGCTGGTTCGGTCATGCGGGGGCTGCTCACGAAAAAATTCTGTCAGCCCTCAGATATCCTGGTGAGCGAGCCGAATGCGACGATGCGTGAAACGCTAGGAAGCGAACTCGGGGTCGAGGTCACGGCCGACAATGCCGAGCTAGCCGGGAAAACGGAGCAGATTTTCCTCGGAGTGAAACCACAAATGGTGTTGCCCATTTTGCGAGAACTCGGCCCGGCGCTCGCGGACAAGCTGGTGGCCTCATTCGCGGCCGGCATCCGCATTGCGAATATGGAGGAGGCCACGCCCGGGCGCGTTCTGCGAGTGATGACAAATACCCCGAGTGCGATCGGCCAGGCCGCGACCGCGTTTGCCTTGGGCACGCGCTGCACTGCCGAAGACCGGGAGCAGATTCGGACGATGTTCGAAATTGTTGGCGCCGTCGTCGAAGTGCGGGACGACCAGATCGATGCGGTGACCGCGCTCGCGGGCAGCGGGCCTGCTTTTGTTTATACCATGATCGAAGCACTTGCCGCCGGCGGCGAGCGCATGGGTCTACCCAAGGAGGCGGCGCTTACGCTCGCCGCGCAGACCACTCTCGGTGCAGCCGGTCTCGCCCTCACCACCGGCAAATCGCCGGACGAATTGCGCACGATGGTGGTGACCCCCGGCGGAACGACCGCGGCAGGGCTGGAAAAAATGGAGAGCCTGGGTGCAGGCAAGGCCATTAGCGCTGCGGTGGAAGCGGCCGCGGTCCGCGGCGCGGAGATGGCTCGCGAGTTCGGCGCCTGAGCGCCGCAGTGCGGCTCGTCCTAGTCAAAAGCACAACTGCTGCGCAGAGCTTCCAACTGCAACTGGATCCGCTGCTCCCCCTCGTAAACGTCGGACACGATCCGATAGGCCACGTCCCACGGAGGCGGCGGCAGCGGTTCCGATACGCCATCGAAAAAGATGGCGCGTTGCTGCCAGTTGCGCTGCTTCAATCGGAGGGACAAGTGCCGTTCGCCGACGACGCGCGGTATCATCGCCGGTTCCACCTGCGAGGAAACGAAGAGCGGCTGCAGGTTACCCTGCCCAAAGGGCTGAAGCCGATCGTGCCAATGCAGCAGTTCGAAGTTCACGTCGCGCAATAAGATTTCCGCGTCGAGATGGAGTCGAGGTTCCAGAGCCGCATGATCGAGCTGCGCGCGCGCGGTTGAGCGAAACGCCTGCGCAAATTCACCGAAGTTCTGCTCGGATAAGCTGACTCCGGCGGCCATTTCATGACCGCCGAACTTGTCCAGCAGACTGCTGCACGATCCCAGGGCTTGCACGAGCGAGTAGTGAGCGATGCTGCGCCCGCTGCCTTTGCCGGCGCCGCTTTCATCAAACCCAATCACAATGGTGGGACGATGGTATTTACGCGCAATCCTCGAAGCGACGATGCCGAGAACGCCAGGATGCCAATCTCTCGCGCCAAGAACGATGGCGGCATCGCGAGCAGGATCGAACACCTCGCCGAGCTGCGCTTCCGCTTCCGTCAAAATTCGTTTTTCCAACTTCTGACGCTCCCGATTTTGAAGATCCAACTCCTGCGCCAGAGACTCCGCCTCACCCGGATCCGCGCTAACGAGAAGACGCAGCGCTTTCTCCGCGGTATCCAGACGACCGGCCGCATTCAAGCGCGGGCCAAGACGAAAACCGATATCCTCGGGCGTTATGGGCGGCTTCACTCCCGCCGCCGCGATGAGAGCGATCAGGCCCGGGCGGCGCGATCGCGCCAACTGCGTTGCGCCGCGCTTCACCAGGGCGCGGTTCTCCCCTTCCAAAGGAACAATATCAGCCACCGTCCCCAAGGCGACGAGATCAAGTCCATCTCGCAAGTCGTAGGGAATTCGCCGCGCCTTGAGCAGAGCGTGACAGAGTTTGAAGGTCAGCCCGACACTGCAAAGATAGCGAAGATCGGAAGGGGCAGCTTTCGGATTCACCAGGATGCAATCGGGTCGATCGCTTTTTGGTTCGTGATGATCGAGCACGATTACATCGACCCCGTCGCGCCGAAGCTCTGCAATTTCGTTCGTGGACGTTGTGCCACAATCGATGGCGATGAGCAGTTGCGGATCGTGCAGACGGAGGCAGCGCTCCACCGCCTCCCTGCTCATTCCATAGCCTTCATCCAGCCGGTGCGGCAGGAATAACGCGGGGGCGTTGCCCAAGGCGCGCAGCATCTCGTCGAGCAATGCGAGCGACGTCACCCCGTCGACATCGTAATCGCCGAACAGAACAATGCGCTGATGTCGATCCACCGCCTCCAGGATTCGACGGACCGCCGCCTCGATCCCTGGCAGCAGAAAGGGATCTGATAATCGGTCGAGTCGCGGATCAAGGAACGCCTCTACCTCCGCAGCCGAGGCGAACTCGCGTCTCTGCAAAATCCGCGCGATAGACTCCGACCGGCAGAGTTCGGCCCAGCCGATTTGGTCGCCGTTACGAGGCGCGTTCCTCGCCAGTATCCATCGACGTTGCACCAGCCGAAAGTAGCGGGAGATCGTGGCGACAACAAACGCCTGGGGTCTTCGTAATCGGACTTAGGAATTGCTGCTCAGACGGTCTTCAAGTCCACTTTGCTGGCGACGTCGAGACCGCAGGCGAGACAGCGCCGATGAAATTCCAGCAGGCCGGCCTTTTCGTAGGCGTCGAAACCGAACCTGAGATTGATCCGGAAATAATTCCGGCAGAACCCCGCAGGAAATTCCTCCTCGCGATCGCAAATTTCATCCAGGCGCAGCAAATTTTCGTCGCGTAGTCTGCGCAGCTCGCCAGCTATCCCGGCGGAGTCGGCCACTTCGGGGCGGATCAACCAAAGAGCAAAAACGAATGGCAACCCGGTGACCTCTTTCCAAACCTCCGCCAAATCCGAGAATGGCAGATCCGGGTGCACCTCGCGAAATCGAATCGCCTGATCGCCGATGAGCAGGCGTGAGCGCGCAGCGCTGCCTTGGGATTTTTCGCTCTGAAGGACACCGCCATCCGCAAGACGCGATCTCGATTGCCGATCCGCGAGCAGGCAACGCAAAAGCGCGGCGGAAGTTTCTGAAGCGGGATCGAGTTCGATCTCCTCGCCCGATTGAATTCCCCCCGGATGCGCCAGAATCACGCTATGGACCGGCCCGAAGGCGGACACCGAAACGCCCTCCACCACTTGGTATTGCGGATGCCGCAGATATTCGATGCTCGAGACCAGCGCAACATCAAGATCGCCGCGCGCCAGTTTTTGACAGAGCGCCGAGGGATGATCGAAGTCCACCGGCCCCGGCCAACCATAGATCAACGGACGGGAGTTGAGATATTTAACGCAACCTATTCGAAGCGGTCTCAAAGCGCCTGCTTCAAGCGCAAACGAGGCTGGGGATGGCTTCCTCCGCCTTAGCAGGCGTTACCGTCTGGTAGAAGCTGTCCCGCTGCCGCGGAATGCGACCGGCGGCGCGAATGGCGTGTTCCAGCGTGGCCACGGTTTGTTCCTGCGGGGTCTTGGCTCCGGCCATGTGAAAAATTTTCTCCTCCATCATCGTGCCATGGAGATCGTCCACACCATAAGACAATGCGACCTGCGCCAGCGGTAAACCCAGGCTAACCCAATACGCGGTAAGGTGTTCGATATTATCTAAGTAGATGCGGCTGACGGCAAGATTTCGCAATTGCTCTGTCGCCGTGGCAGGCTGGACGTGGGCCAGGATGGTCGTTTGAGGCTCGAAAGAAAAAGGGACAAAGCCGGTGAACCCTCCGGTCTCATCCTGCAGCTCGCGCAGACGGCGAAGATGATCGACGCGCTGTTCCAGGGTCTCGACATGACCGTAAAGCATGGTGCAAGTACTGCGTTCACCCATCTCATGCCAGATGCGATGCACTTCGATCCATTCATCCGCGCTTTCTTTTCCACGGCAGAGCTCGTCCCGCACGGCAGGATCAAAGATCTCCGCTCCGCCGCCAGTCAAAGCATCGAGACCGGCCTCGCGCAGCAACTGGAGGGTTTCGCGAATCGATTTCCGAAAGACGCGCTGGGCGAGATGTCGGATTTCAATGGCCGTAAACGCCTTGATTTTGATGTTCGGATCGAGCGCGCGCAGCCGCTGGAGCAGCTCCAGATACCAAGCCGATTTCAGCGTGGGGTGCAAACCGCCGACCATGTGCACCTCGGTGATACCCAAATGCAACGCGTCGCGCACGGCTTCCACGATCTCATCGGTCGAACGCTCAAACGCGTGGGCATCGCGTTTTCTCGCGGCAAAGGCGCAAAACTGGCAGGAGAGGATGCAGATATTCGAGTAGTTGATGTAACGATTGAGGATGTAGCTGGCGAACTCCCCGTGTTTGCGACGCCGGACCTCGCTCGCCATCGCCCCGAGTGCGTTCAAGTCCGTGGCGCGGTAGAGGGTGAGAGCATCCGCGTCCGTGACTCGCGTGCCGGCGTCGATTTTTTCTGCAATCGGCTTCAACGCATCGGGAATATAGCGGTAAATCATGCGAGAAAGGCTAGGGTCGGGGACCGACACCCAATCATGCACGCGCGCGGAAAGTCATGCAACCGAAAGGACCTGCGAAAGCGAACCTTCGCCGGGCGCCGCCCCGAATAATGCACGCTCGCCCGCCGTCAGTCTCTTGATTCAATGTCGCGACCAGAAACCCTCGACGCCCAGCCCTCGGACGCCGAGTTAATGCAACTTGTCGGTCAGGGAGACATGGCCGCCTTCGGAAAATTAGTGGAAAGGCACCAGTCGCTCGTCATCGGAACGGTCGGGCGCATGCTGGGAAACAATTCCGACGTCGAGGACGTCGCGCAGCAGGTTTTCATCCGCGTGTGGAAGAGCGCGCCGCGATATCAGCCAACGGCGAAGTTCACCACCTGGCTGCTAACGATCACACGCAATCTCGTCTTTAACGAAAGCCGGCGCCGCAAACGTCATCCCGCCGGTACGCTCGATGTCCACGAAGGCGAAGAGCCGCTTGCGCTGCCGGACCACGCTCGGCGCATGCCCGACAAAGCGCTGCTGGAAAGCGAGCTGCAGGGCGCGATCGACGAGGCTATCGGCGCGCTGCCGGAGAAGCAACGGCTTGCGGTCGTCCTGCGTCGTTACGAAGAAAAGAGTTACGAAGAAATCGCCGACGTGCTGGAGCTTTCAGTACCGGCAGTCAAGAGCGTCCTCTTTCGTGCCCGCGGCGAACTGCGGAACGCGTTGCAAGCCTACTTGCAACGTTAGGCGGCGCCATCCGGTCCGGAGGGAAGTTCCTACGACGGTCTATTTCGCCACGCCAAAAAAGTGGAAGGGCGGACACCACGAGGCGTCCGCCCACTCTCAACCCCACATCCAACTGAAATTCTTAGAAATCCCGATCTTTCGCAGAGCTCTTGAACCGCACCTCATGCACCTCGGTCGTCGTCGTCGTCGAAATCGGCGGGGGCGCCGCGCCCGGTTTCGGATAATCGGAGACAACCTGACGGTTTGCCGTCGGGACAAGACGGACGGCGCCCTTGGCATTATTCCGCCAGCCGTTGATATCGGCGTATTCTTCGCCGACATGCCGTAATCCTGTGATCTGATCTTCAAGACCAGTGCCATAGCGGGAGTCGATAATCGTGGGCGTGACGAAGACGAGAAGGTTTCGTTTCACCCGCGCATTGAGACGCTCCTGGAAGGCGTAGCCCAGCAGCGGAATGTCGCCAAGGATCGGGACCTTGCTTCGTCCCTTTGTGACTTCATCCTGGACCAAACCTCCAATTGCCAGGGTGTCACCACTGCGAATAAGAACATTCGACTCCAGCGAACGCGTATCGATGATCGGACTGGCGACTGTGGCCCCGGCAAAGACAAAGGTCGCGTCCGCCACCTTATTACTGATCTCCGGTTTGACGTTGAGCGTGACGAAATTGTCTTTATTCACACTCGGACGAACGATCAAAGTGTTGCCGAATTTCTTGTCCTGAAATCCGCCGAAAACTGCGGTCGCGGTTTGTTCGTTGAAATTCAACTGCGGGACCGGTTGGGCGCGGCTAATTTCGATTTTTGCCTGCTGATTGTCCGCGGTCACGATGCGCGGGTTGGCGAGGAACTCGGCATCGGAATCTTCATTCAATGCCCGCAACGTGAGCGACATTTGCGGAACACTGAGGATCGCAAACTGGCTCGAAGCGACATTGGCAAGCTTCCCTAAGTTACCGAAATAGTTGTTGTTGCCAGGATTCCCGAAGGCAAGACCGTTCGTGGGAATATTAGCGCCCGGCTTGACCTCCTGCGGATTTAACCCACCATAGCTGATAGTCTGCGCGTTGGTGGATCCTCCCACGACTCCCGCCCAGTTAATGCCAAAGCTTTGTTTGGGATTGGCGGTGACCTCGACCA
>JBDTXE010000074.1:0-8821 GCA_040006335.1 Verrucomicrobiota bacterium
CATGTCCCGGTAGCGGCGGCAGGGGGCAAGCGAACCGGATGACTCGCGCTTCTTTTTCAGCTCGATCCTAATAATACCGGACGATGTGCTGCCATCTCCGACCTTTCCAGATTGACCGCGACCGCTCGGAGTTA
Source organism: Verrucomicrobiota bacterium (assembly GCA_040006335.1). Taxonomy (GTDB): domain Bacteria; phylum Verrucomicrobiota; class Verrucomicrobiia; order Chthoniobacterales; family UBA10450; genus AV69. The sequence goes on from JBDTXE010000074.1 coordinate 135, forward strand.
CAAGCAAGCAGGTTTACGAGACGGAAGCTGCGAAGCAGCGCCAGTTTGGAAGCGAGCAGCTTCGCCAACTGCGCTCGGCGCGCGCAGGAGATTAAACTCACCCGCGCGAGGCACCCCGACCTCTCAGCCGGATGGAGAAAAATCATTACGGACTTGCGGTCGTTCCATCCCGCGCTATTCGAAAAAGAGGTGAAGCGATCCCTTCTTACCCTCTGCCTGCTCGCTCTTTGCGGCGCGACCCTCGGCCAGAACGCGGAGATCACGAATGTGCAAAACCGGCTGAAAACGGAAGGATTCTATAGTGGCAATTCCAGTGGGATCCTGGACGCTGAAACGATGGGGGCGTTGAGGCGATATCAAATACATCATGGGCTCAAGATTTCTGGCAAGCTGGACGCGCCCACCACTAGGGAGCTGGCCGCTTCCGCAGCTCCGGCCAGGCCACCGGTCCTCGCCGGCAGCTGGCAGCGTCTGCCCAATGGTCAAATGCAATTCGTGCCGGCTTCGGTCGCAACTTCACCCGCAATCGCCGTCAAATCGCTGCCTTCAAACCCAGCGCCGCCGCCTGCGGAAGGGCCGAGCGCGCCCGTAGCGGGAAGTTCCGCTGCAACTTCCTCGCTTCGCGCGACCAACCCGCCAGTGCAGAGTTCACTTTCCGGCGGCGAAATTAAGGCTCCCGAGCATTTTCGCTATTACGTCGAAGCCTTTGTCGAGGCCGGGCTTTCCCAGCCACTCGGCTCGGAGATCAAGTTCTTCGCCGAGCGCGTGAATTACTACGGGACTACGAATGTCCCACGGCGAGAGATTGAGCGCGACCTGGTGCGCTACGATCGCAAGTGGCCGCACCGCCAGTTTTGGATTGATGGCGATATTCAGGTCCAACCGCAGGCCGGAGGCGTTGAAACCAAAGTTGTCTTCCCGCTTCGCTACGAACTCCAAAACGGCGCCAGACTCGCTTCCGGCAAAGTGGTGAAGACCCTGACCTTGCTGCAGACAACCAGCGGCGAAATGCAGATCACGGCCGTGAGTGAGTGGAGTGCCGGAATATCATCCGGATCAACGTCCTATTGAAAAACGCGTCCAAAGCTTAAGTCTTAAGGATGTGCCGCAATATCCGACCGCTCTATAATTACCTCCCGCCCGCGACGGACGAGGAGATACTCGCCTCTACCCTCCAATTCGTGCGCAAGGTTTCCGGTTTCACCAAGCCGTCCCAGGCGAATGAGAGAGCATTTGAGCGCGCCGTCGATCGCATTACCGCCGAGGTGCGAGCCCTCTTCGACGCTCTGGTGACAAATGCGGAGCCGCATAATCGGGAGGTGGAGGCACGCAAAGCCAAAGCCCGCTCGGCGCAGCGCTTCGGAGCGGTCGCGGCCGGGAAGTAAGGCGGTCACGGAAAGGCAACCCGCCCGGTCACCGTTTTCTGGCTCCGCGGTGGCGCACGACGAAGACGATGAGGTAGATGAGAATCGCGAGGTTGATGACGAGCGTCACCACCTTCAGGACGTTGACGCTTTTGACTACCTCGTAAACTTCCAACGGGACGAAGGACGCGGTCGCGATGATCGTGAGGTATTCCGCCCATTTCTTCTCGAAGAAGAGGCCGGTCCCTTCGACGAGGAAAAGAGCGGCGTAGGCGAAAGTCAGCGCGCTAACGACTTCAAGCTTCTTGTCGTCGACCAATGCCGCTTTGGCCAGCAATTCCGTCAGGTATTTGTTCCCCGGATCGACCCGGAGGGTGTCGGCAAAGTTCTGTAAAGTCTCGCCTAGATCGCGATTCAACATCCGTAGCAACCCACAGCCCAGCAGGATAAGCAGCGCGGCTTTCGCCCATTTGAAAATGGCGATGTAAATAAGACTGCGATGTTCGCGGGTAGCCATGGCGGAAGCCGATCTGTTCTGGTTGCCGGCAAATGTGGCGGAGGCGAGGATCTCTGGAAAGAAACTTCCCTTCGCCTGGGCAATCTCACCTCTCGCTCCACCCGCTTGGGAGCTTCAAATCCCAGGCACTATAGCTCTTTCGTAGCAGCCCGAGCGATTTTCCACAAAAGCCTTTTCGAGCACGGCAAATTCACTACATTCGTTGCCCCGATATCGGCAGCTCGATCCGACCGAGTCCTGCCATAAGGAAATTATTTTACCCCATCACATGTCTATCAACGGACTCTTGCGCGTCACCGGCCGGAAACTCACTCCACCATCATCTTGTTCAGCGACGCGCGGACCGAACGGCGCGGAGGACGGTAGCCAATGAACGACGACCCCGCCAAATTAAGCCTCGGCAATTTCCTCGCCGGCGAAACGAACGACCCACTGCAAGCTCCGCCTAGTTTTACAAACTGGATGCGAGTAGGGGCGTGGGCGGTCGAGTTATATGAGCCGGAAATGCTCGCCAGTGCCGAAGCGCACACCACTCTTGTTTATGATGGTAAACCGCGCTCCGTCATCAATCTTTGCTCCTATAATTACCTTGGCCTGGCCAATCATCCCGAGGTCATCGCGGCCGCGCACGACGCGCTGAAAACGCACGGCCTTGGAGCCTGCGGTTCGCCGATGCTTTCCGGCATGACCGATCTCCACCGCGAGCTCGAACGACGGGTCGCGGCGTTTCTGGGACGGGAGGATGCGATGCTTTTCAACAGCGGCTTCGGCGGAGCCCTTGGCACCATTTCCGGCCTGCTGCGCAAGACCGATGTGGCCATTCTCGATAATCGTTCGCATCTCAGCCTGCGCGACGGCGCGGTCCTTTCGCGTTGCCGCACGGAAAAATTCGAGCACAACGATCCCGCCTCGCTCGATAAGGCCTTGGCTCGACAGGGGGGACGTCGCCAGTTGGTGATTGTGGAAGGAATTTATTCCATGGATGGAGATTTTGGGAATTTACCCGAATTGCTCGCGGTCGCCGATTCACACGGGGCGAAAGTCTTTATCGATGAAGCCCACTCGATGCTGGCCTGCGGGGAGAACGGTCGCGGCGCCGCCGAGAAATTCGGAGTCCTCGATCGCTTTCCCCTTATTTACGGAACCTTTTCCAAAGCGTTCGGCGCGTTGGGAGGATTCGTGGCCGGTTCTCGGGAGACGTTGCGCTATTTGCGCTTCTACGCTCACCCGTACGTTTATTCCTGTGCGCTGCCGCCGGTAGTTGTCGCGGCGATTCTTAAAGCACTCGAAATTGGAATTCGGGAGCCGGAACTTCGCACACGCCTTTGGGACAACGCCGCCTACTTCCACGAACAACTCCGCGCCCTTGGCATCGATACGGGCGCCTCGACCACTTACATCATGCCGATCGTCATTGGCGATCGCGAACGAATGTATCGTCTTGGCCATGAATTACGACGGCGCGGCCTTTGGGTGGCGCCGGTCGATTATCCAGCGGTGCCACAACATCGAATCTGTTTCCGCGCCTGTGTGACCGCCCAGCATACTCGCGCGGATCTGGATGAAGCGCTGAATATTCTTGCAGATACTCTGGCTCCGGCCGAGCTGCAAAATGCCTGAGTCCTCCGCCTGGATTCCGGTTTCACGGAGGGCGTGAATGTTTAGCCCGTCGCCTTCCTTGGAAGAGACCTATAAGGCGCGAGACGTTGAAGGATTTTTAGATCTTCACTTCTATCGCAAAGTAGGATTTTGCTTGGCGAAGGCTTTTGCACGTCTGCAAATGACGCCAAGCGCAGTTACTCTCCTGGGCGGAGTGTTTGGAATCGCCGCGGGTCATTTCTACTATTATCGCGACCTGCGCATTAATATCATTGGGATGGCGCTCCACGTTTGCGCCAACGCTCTGGATAACGCCGATGGGCAGCTCGCCCGCTTAACTCATCAACAAAGTCGGAAGGGCCGATTGTTCGACGGCCTGATTGATTACATTATTTTTGTTGGCATCTACCTCCACTTGGTTTTCCGCATTTTGCATGGCGGAGGATCTTCCACCGTTTGGATTCTCGCGCTCGCCGCCGGCGCGAGCCACGCTCTACAATCGGCAACGGCGGATTATTCGCGCAACGCTTACCTTTACTTCGTTCGAGGCACTGGAGAGTTCGACTCTTACGCCGACCTGTTGTCCGTATATCGCGAGCTGCGATGGCAATCGCATCCCTGGCAAAAACTTCTTCTCTGGCTCTACCTCGGTTCCACCCGCGAGCAGGAATTGGTTGCTCCGAGTCTGCATCGGCTTCGGCAGCGAATCGTAAAACTGCCTGGCGCAATTTCGCCGCGCTTTCGCTCGGCCTACCGGGAGCAGGTTCTGCCCACCCTCCGCTGGTGGCGCTTCATGATGACTAACACCAGGATGTTGCTCCTCTTCGTTCTCCTAACGCTAAATTATCCCATCTTCTACTTTTGGATCGAGCTGTGTGCCCTGAACCTGCTTCTCACCTGGCTGCTGTTACGCCAGGAAAAAATCTCGCAATCGCTCGCCCTGCTGTTGCCGAGCGCTCCCGCCGAAGCGGCATGACGTCACAACCTCTTACCAAAGATGCGATACCTTTTGTAAATCTCACCTCCCAGGCTCGCATACTCCGCCTGCATCTTGGTATTGGTTTCCAGGACAAGATGACTATCCATAAAGTCAAAGCCGCGCTGAATCGCGGTCCGAATTAGAGCTGTCCCCAACAGAACGTCCACCCCAACGCCTCGATACCGTTCCTTCACCGCACCCAGGACGACATCTAATTGCTTTGTTTTCTTGGCCGCGGCCAATAGTCGAAGAAAGCCGAAAGGAAACAGCCGGCCCTTCGCTCTTTGAATACCTCGGCTCATATCCGGCAGCGCGACGACGAAGCCAACCATCTCGCCTTCTTTGTTTGTCACTGACTTCATGAAAGCCGGATCGAGGATAGGCATATATTGCGCCGCGAGACGCTTCATTTCGGTTTCGCTCATCGCCACAAATCCGAAGAGGGGCGCGTAAGCTTCATTGACCAAGCGGAGAGCGGGCACAATGTATTTTTTGACGTCTCTTTTGCTCGTGAACTCCTGCAGCTGAAACTTTTGATTCCTGGTAAGACGCCGTATTACTTTTTCATACACCACCGGAAACTGGTGGGGAAGCGGCAGCTTGAAAGAGACGCAGTCCAGTTCCTTAACGTATCCTTCTCCTTCGACTAACGTTTTAAGATAGGGAGGATGGGAAGGCGTCGCAATCACCGCCAAATGATCGAAACCTTCGATTTGGAGTCCCTGCGGATCCTTGTCCGAAAACCCAAACGGCCCAATCAACCTGTCCATTCCCTTTTCGGCCGCCCATTTTTCCACAAATGCGACTAATACATGCGCGACCGCCTGGTTCTCGATGCAATCGAAATTGAAAAAGCGGCCGGTTTTTTCCTGACGCCGCTCGTTATATTTCCGATTGATGATTCCCATGATGCGGCCCACCGGGCGTTCGCCCATATAGGCCAGCACTCTAATGGTGTCCGAATATGCCAGAGCCGGGTTATGCGTCGGCTGATGAAATTTCCGTTCCTCCGCGTAAAGAGGAGGGACCCAGTTCGCGAAGGACCGATACAGATTTTGCGTTAAGTAAATATATTGGCGGAGGGCTTTTTTATCCGCTACCTCCTTCAGGACAATCGCGCTGGGCATCATTTCACTCCGAAAATTATTTTCGCTTCCATCCTGAGTTAACTTGAAGTCACAATCTCACGCCTTCGGCCAACACTATGGACCCTAGGTTATCCGTGGAATCCAAACCGCAGGACGGATTAGTTTCGAGATTCCTAAATCGCCCCATTTCGCGGCGGGTCACGCGCCTTTTACTCAAATTTCCCATCCGTCCAAATACCTGGACGATCTCGATTCTGATTTTGCCGCTTGTCGCGGGCCTGTTTTTCATCCAAGGCGATTATCTTAGCATTGTCATCGGCACAGCCATCTTTCAGCTCTACAGTATTCTGGATGGATGCGATGGGGAGATCGCCCGGGCCAAAAACCTTCAATCGAGATTCGGGGAGCGTTTAGACACCTTCTGCGATTTTGTTGCGGGCCTGTTCTTCGTCATCTGTCTTGGCTTCGGACGTCATCGCCTCTTCGAGGGGATCACGTGCGCAGCGCTCATTTGCGGAAGTGAATGGCTCTTGGCAAACGCGCCGCACGATACGGAGCCCGGGGCCGTCGAGCTGGGTGATTCATTCTATCAGCGGCATCGCGGAATGATCCTTCATTCCGGGCTACTCAAGCTCGGCGAGAAACTTGTCTGGTGGGTTTTTCAACTAACGAAACGCGATGTCGCGGTGCTCGCTTTTCTTGCTCTTGCCCTGGTCGATCGTGCGAATTGGATTCTCCATCTTTGGCTCGCTGTCGCCGGCGGGAGCCTGCTTTTAAACGGACTCGCGCTGCTTCGCAGCCATTCTAGGCGTGGCGAGATCACGACCTAGGTGCTCTTCGGCCCAGGCCAGCATTGTCGGGGTATCGATGTCCTGCCACCACGCCGCTCCGATATCGACTACTCTCGCCGCGCCCTCTCTAGCCATCGCGCGCACGCCATCGGCCAGGCTGCAGTCGCCATTCTGTTTCGCCGCTTCCAAGTAATGAAATAGACTGGGCGGGCAGATAAAAACGCCGGTATCGATCGCGTCGTATCTGGGTAAATCCTTCCCGATCGCAACGATTCGATCTCCACTAGTTTCAACTTTCATGGCGTCGTCGAGGTCGAAAATAGCACCCACCTTGCGATCGATTGCGAGATTGAGGCAGTCGTCGACGCTTCCCCGCAAGAGAGAATCGAGAATGGCGGGGTCGAAGAGATGGTCGCTCATGGTCAAAAGAAACGGCGCACGAACTTCAGAGGCCGCGGCGAGCACGGAAATGCCGTTTTGCTTTTGCCACTCGGGATTTTTGACGAAGCGAAGATCGAGCTGAGACGGAACCAAGGACGCTAGTTGGGAGATGAGCGAATCGCCTTCGTAGCCGACCACGCCGTAAACGACTTTTATCCCGGCATGCGCGAGCGCGGCCAAGACGTAGGAAATGAGGGGGCGCCCGGCTATGCGCAGCAGTGATTTATGCGATGCTTCTCCGCCAATTCGCAGGCGCGTGCCTGAACCCGCCATGAGAATAACCGCTTCGGAAATTACCGGCGGCACCATGGCGGTCGTCGCCGGATTTTCTGCGTTCATAGCTTGTAATATTTCTTCAAGCCCCAGAGGCGCACCCGTTGTGGAAGGAAGCGGAAGAGAAGGGGCGCAACCTTTGCCTGAAACGGCGCCCCGGCAGTCACGCGCGCGGGTGGATTGGTCTGCTCAATTAATTTCAGAATCGCGCGCGCCACCAATTCCGGCCCCGGCGCCGCTTCCATGTTTCGTTCCATTACCTTCCAGGTCTGCGCCATCGCGGCGGCGGACCCCGCGTCTGAGCCTGCCGCCTTCAAGACCGAATCGTTGAAATCGGTGTTGATATCCGCGGGTTGGAAATCGACCACGCGAATGTTTGACGAAGAAGGCATCTCTAATTGCAGCGTCATCGTAAATGATGCCATCGCCGCTTTGGCCGCGTTGTAGGCGCTCATGAACGGCATCGGTAGTCGCGAGGCCAGCGATGAAACGTTAATGATCAGCCCGCGGTCCTGTTTCCGCATCGATTCCAGCGCCAGGCGGCAGATTTCAATCTGAGCGATAACCAGAATCTGCAATTGAGCCTGCCAGACCTCACTCGCGAGCATCTCCGCCGGTCCGAAATGGCCACTGCCCGCGTTGTTAATTACCACGTCAAAATGTCCAGCGTCGTTTTGTGCCGCTATAAAACTTTGACGCGTTGATGCGTTATCGGCCAGATCCAGAATAACCGGATGCAGACCTGACAATTCCGGGAGCCGGCGCGGATCGCGCGATGTGCCCCAGACTTCGTATCCGGCGGCGACGAGAGCTTTCGCAGTAGCCAGCCCAATTCCAGCACTGGCGCCGGTCAAAAAAATCTTCTTCACCAGGGAGTTGCTCGTTCGAGTTGGTAAAGCGCAGGGTCTGGTCGCGCCGGGCGGCGGGTGAGGAAAGAGAGCGGGAAAACAATAAGGAAGAGACAAAGCGCTCTCACTTCAACCATGCTCACGCCTCTGCGCTTCAATTGTTTGTTCACTGCTGCGAATCTCATTGATGATTCCGGCGCCCGGCAATGAGTGTTATCTGGCATGGCGGTGGAATCTCAAGAATCAATCACAGTTGCGATCGACGCGAGATACGTTCGCGAGAAGCCCAGCGGCATCGGTACCTATGTGAAAGCGCTGGTGGACCGATTACCAACGGTCGGCAGCTCAGATCACTTTCATTTCTGGGCTCATCCCCTCGCCTCGCGGCCGCTTTCGGGGCAGCCAAATACTTCGGAGATTACCGTGCGCGCCGGGCCAGCCTCTCCCTGGCCGCTGCTTTGGCCGCAACGCTACGGGCCGTTTACTAACGTCGATGTTTTTCACAGTCCGCACAACCTTCTCCCTCGGGCGTTGCGCTGCGCGAGTGTCGTCACCGTCCACGACGTCATGGCGATCGATCAGCCAAAGCTTCATCTGCAAGGAATCGAGCGTTTATTTAAGAGCGGATACTATCAGCAGGCTGTCTGGCGGGCCATGCGGGAGGCGACCCGCCTGATCGCTCCCAGTAAAGCGGCGGCTGACCGTATCTGCGCACTCACGCCCGGCGCGGCAGCGAGGATGACGGTGATTTGGGAGGGAGCCGCGGATTGTTTTCGGCCGCCGGAAA
>JBDTXE010000075.1:0-8787 GCA_040006335.1 Verrucomicrobiota bacterium
AAGCGCGCGGCTCCTCGTCCGCCGCCTCCGCGGCCAACGCCGTCGTCGACACCGTGCGCAGCCTAACGACCCCAACGCCAAAGGACGACTGGTTTAGCGCTGCTGTTTGCTCCGACGGCAGTTATGAGGTCGAGGAAGGCCTGATCAGCTCTTTCCCGATTCGCTCCGCCGACAGCAAATGGGAGATTGTGCAGGATGTTCCACTGAATGACTTCAGCCGCGCCAAGATCGACGCTTCAGTCGACGAACTGAAGGAAGAGAAGGGACTAGTTAAGAACCTTATCGGGTAACCGGGTAACAGCCGCTTCGTGGCGGGAGAGCCAGCGGCAAAACTCCTCCGGCAAGTGCCCGGCGAGCGCAAACTTATTTTTATCCAAAATGGGCAGCCTGCCCCGGAACTCTTCCGACTCCCGCCTCCAGCGAACCAGCGCCTGACGCAGATCGGGAGCCGCCAACCCGGTCGCCGCGCCGCCATGCACTTGATGGAAGGTTCCTTCTCCCAGGACTGTCCAGACCTGGTCGGCCGCCGCGACTGCCCGGGCATAGAAGTCAAGATTAACGAGACCGCCGCCTGGCGCGTCGTAACGCTCATCGAATCCCCCCAGCCGATCAAAAAGCTCTCGCGAAATAAAGAAGCAGTTCGATTCCGCGGCGGGCACCGAAAGGCCAAGCTTCGTCTGGGGCGTATCAGCGGCAATGTCAAAAAGCCGGTAGCCATTCTCCCGCCATCGTATGTCCTTGAGGAGCTGCGTCTCACGCTCGTGGTTGTATCCCTCCATGATGCTCTCTGGTTGCCACTTTGGGCCGAGATGCCAGCCCCGCACTTCGACAAAGGCAAGAGCCGAAAGTTCGAGCAAGCGCAGACCCCAGTGAAGCGTCCCGGGCGAGACCATGCGTGCGCCGTCGATCATGATGCAAAGGTTTCCCGCAGAGGCGCGACTTACCGCGCGATTGATTGCCTGCGCGGGACTTGGACGCGCCTCAGATGGTGGAAGGGAAATGTAAGTCACATTAGTCATCCCTGACCAGATTCCTTCGTCGAGAGGCTCTGGGGAGCCGTTGTCGACGAGCAGGATTTCTACTTCGTCGTTCTCAATTTCCTTCTGATAGGGAGCACGGAGCGATTCCATCGTATTCCCGATCTGGTCTGCCATTTTATAGCAGACGAGAATGACGGAAAGATTTGGCATTTATCGAAACCCTGGTATTGCCCAACTAGCCGCGTTCATAGAAAGCTCTCTGCATATCGTAGACCTTGTAGCCGTGCGACTCGAACACCGGATGATTCCAGAATTGAGTCGGCCAGGGATAGGAATCGCCCGGGCGGACAACATACCACCGGATACCAGTCTCGCTGACCCCGCGCTGCAAAGACGAAAGATCCTCTGCTGAATCCAGCTCGCGCAATTGCGCGAGCTGCTCTCGATAATTCGACTCCCGAAAAGACTTACTGATTTTCGCCCAGAACGTGGGCCGGGCTGCGAAAGAGCCTCTTTCACTCAAAGCATCTAGAATCGGATACCATTCTTCCAAGTGTGAATCTTGGACAAGGGCACTGGTCGGCGCCTGCTTCCTAATGAAAGACGCGCTCTCGACCAGGCCGCGAGGCACCGGAATGTCGTAATGACTCGCCGCGGCTGGCCATTTCCCCCGTTGCAAGCCCCGACCGAAATAGATCGGCGCACACGCCAGAAAGAGAAGCGCGACGAGCCAGACCCCGGCCCAAGACCGCTGCGTCGACAAAAGCGAGTAAAGACGCCCCGCCGTCAACGCGGCGACCAGCCAATACGCCCAGACGAAGGGACGATGAATCAACTCTTCTGGGAGGCCCAGCGTCGAGTTACGACTGAGTCCAAAGGTCATCAACAAAAGGAGGAACACTGCCGCCAAGGAAAGACCCTCAGAGAGTTCTCCGTTTCTCCGCAGGAGTACGGCCAGCCAAAGCATCGATGCCAGAAGGGCGAAAACACCTAGCGAATTGAGTAAGAGCAATCCGATAGCCTGAGGCAGGTGTTGCGGGAAGGCATTACCTGCCTGAAAGGCCCGGTAAAAACCTTCCAGCGGAGTGTTCCTCGCCATGCCGGCCAACCTTTTCCAGTACCAACCCCCACCCGAGAAATCGAAATGAATATCGGGGCCAATTTGGAGGTAATTCGCGACCTGCACCGCGCTTACCGCTCCCAACACACACAGGCTCAGCCACAGCCATTGCCGCGTCTGGCCTGGAGGCCAACCCAACACCGCCAGGGAAAAAATAATCGGAAAGGAAGCCGCAAATATATGGACCTTGAAGAGCGCGACGAGTATCCCCAAGAGAACTCCGACCATGATCCAAGAACGCTTTCCTTGACGCACGCCCTGCACCATAAGGGCCAGTGCAGCTCCCGCAATCGAAACACCGTAGAGACCGGCCGGCTCGATGTGTTGTAGCCAAAAATAACCGTAAAATGGATGAGCCATGCCTAATAAATACAGATCCGGCACCAGGGTCGCACCAGCCAGCGCCGCCAACCCAGCGCGCTGCCCCCAAAAAGACCGGCCGAGCGAATAGGCAGACAGACTTACCAGAAACGATCCAAACGGCGCCCAGAACCCGACTACCGCATCATAACAGGAAACGTTCCCGATTTTCGCCACAAGCAAAGGAAGCGAATAGCTGCCATAGTGATAGACAATTGCTGGGAGGCCCTTCCATTCAAAGTTTCCCGCCTGCAGCAACGTCTGGTTCGAAAGATTTCGCGCCAGGATGGTGGCATGAAAAAAGAAGTCCGACCACGGTTTGAATACGACGGTGCTTTCCGTCACATGCGTCGGCCGGATGAGGTCCTGGGACCACCCGGTGGCGGCGATAAGACTTACGATCACTGCCAACAGTTCGAGAGCCGAAACGCGCTGGCGCTTGCCATGCCGAAGTAACACCGGGACTGCCGCGACCATCGCGATCAGACCAAGGAACAACAGCCAGAGAGACAAAGGCACGAGAAGTTTCCATGTCAGAAGAAAGGTCGAAATAACAACCACGCCGAGGATACAATCGAAAGCAAAACAAGTCGGCAGACCTAGCGAGTTTGTGACGATGCCTCCTGCTCTAAGCAGCATCCAGGGAAGGGCGATCAGCAAGGCTGCCGCGCGCCATTCAAATTTTCTGCTCGCGAGGGTAATCCAGGCAATCAGAACTAACGAGATCACAGAACAGGCTAACCAGCAGAAGAGATCTGCCGATTGGGCGCCGCCGACTTTCGCCTCCGGTAGCTCTTCGCGACGCGAAACCATGACGCGGTTACGCACAACGAAAGGCTCTCACTGCTTCGATCACTTCAGCCTGTTCGCTTTCGGCCATGCCGTTGTAGAATGGCAATCGCACGAGCCGTTCGGCGACCCTCTCCGTGACCGGACAATCTCCAGCGCGTCCCCCGAAACGCCGCCCCATCGGAGAAAGGTGGAGCGGGAGATAGTGAAAAACGGACAGAATCTCGCGCTGGAGCAAATGTGAGATGAAGGCCTGCTGCGCCGCAGCCGACGGCAGGATTAGCTGGAACATGTGATAACTTTGTTCGCATTCCGGCGGAACGCTTGGAAGGCGAACGCCGCTTTCCGCGGCCCACTCGCTCAACCTCTCGAGATAGTTTGTGAAAAGCTTGCCGCGCACCGCCTGAATCTGTTCCCGATCTTCGAGCTGGGCACGTAAAAAGGCCGCCAGTAAATCCGAAGGAAGATAACTCGAACCGATATCGACCCAATTATACTTGTCGACTTCGCCTCGAAAGAAACGGGTTCGATCCGTCCCCTTTTCGCGGATGATTTCCGCCCTTTGCATAAGCGCCTGGTCATTGATGAGCAGGGCTCCGCCTTCGCCACAGGTGAAGTTTTTCGTTTCGTGAAAACTTAGGGCGGCTAACTCCCCGAATGTCCCCAAATAGCGTCCCCGATACTTACCGTAGAGGCCGTGCGCGTTATCTTCGACCACGGCGAGGCGATGCTGGCGGGCAATCGCCATGATCGTGTCCATTTCGCAACCGACACCGGCATAATGCACCAGGAAGATGGCCTTTGTCCGGGGGGTAATCCGCGCTTCTAGCAGGCGTTCATCGATATTCAACGTATCCTCTCGTATATCCAAAAAGACCGGTCGGGCACCTCTGAGGACGAAGGCATTGGCGGTCGACACAAAAGTGAACGCGGGCAGGATAATCTCATCCCCGGCGCCAATCTCGAGCAGAAGCGCCGCCATCTCGAGCGCGTGCGTGCAAGAAGTGGTGAGGAGCGCCCGGGCTACGCCTAACGACTGCTCCAGAATACTGTGACAGCTGGCGGTGAACCCGCCGTCGCCCGAGAATTTTGGCGTAGCAATCGCCTCGCGCAGATAACCCATCTCCCTGCCGGTGGCGTAAGGGCGATTAAAGGGAATCCGGATCACGATGCCGTCGCAGGCTTTTTCCCGACCAGCAAGAGCGAGCCTCCCGCCGAAAAGGAAACACCTGCTCTAATGAGAGCACGCTCGAAGGTCAGAATGAGTTCGAAGAAGGCATTCAGCGGCCGGCTGATTTGAAATTCTTCCCAGAGATTGAAAGGGCGCGTGCGCGATTTCGTCAGGCGCGAGAAAATCATGAAAGGCAAGAGAAGGGCAACGAAGGACGTAATGCGCTCCACGCTAAAGCCCGCCCGCTCGACTTTTCTGCGCATTTCCGCCCGATGATAACGTCGTTGATGGAGCGAGTGTTCGTCATTCGCGCTCCACAAAAATGGGTGCTGCGGCACAGTGACAACGATGCCGCCACCGGGCCGGGTCGCCTTAAACATTTGTCCAAGCACAGCTTCATCTTCCACGATGTGCTCCAAAACGTCGAACGCACCGATGACATCAAACTCGTTCGCGAAGGGGATCTGCCTCGCATCCATTTGATACAAGTCCACTCCCGGCAGGCGTTCGCGGGCAAACCGGAGGCCGCCGGCAAAGATTTCGCTGCCTGCCATTCGGAGACGCGGCATCGTCTCGTGGAGGCCCTGGAGGACGAAGCCGGTGCCGCACCCAATCTCAAGAAAACAATTCGCCCTCGGGAAGTAATGACGCACGGCCCATTGCAGGAGCCGATTCCGCGCGCGGAACCAGAAGTGCTTGGCCTCGAATCCGGCAAGCTTGGCGAAAAACTCGGATTTGAATCCCAATTCCTCTCCCGACGGATCTTCCACGAACCTAACGATGCCGTCGCGCAGGACAGGTTCCTCGTGACACCGCGGACATGCCCACGACTCGCCCGCAAAGGTATCGTCGCAAGCAAAACAGCACTTCATTTCCTCAGAACCTTTACCGTTTCCGAAACACGAAAAGCTTCTGCGTGCCGTAGTCTCCCCAGGAGGGTAAAGTCGAAAACCACCGATTCCATTCCGCGTCGGGATTAGCCGGATCGAGCTTTCCCCCGAGAGCCTGGGCGAGGAGTGGTTTCAAGAGCCGCGTGCCCACAAAGTAAGTACTGGCAAAGTTAACCAGCTCTAGTAACTCGAAGTCCGCTCCCATGGAATCGATGATATTATCTTCGTCGAGATAGCTGTTAAAACCAGGCATGGCTATCGCCGGGAGACTCCATTCCGCCCTTAGTCTGTTCAGACTGTTCCAGCCCTGTAGGGTAGCTTCAGAAAGTAAGAGCACTCCACCCGGCTTCAGCACCCGTGCACACTCTTGCAGTGCCTGGAGCTGATTACTCCGATCACCAAGGTTGATAAGGACACGAATGACGACCAGCTTGTCGTAAGTGTCAGCAGGTTCGGTTAACTCCAGAATATTGCCTACCTCGAATTCCACCACGCCTGGGATCGACGCAGCCAGGGAGCGCAGACGATTGCGCGCTTCCGTCACCATCTCGGGAATGTAATCCAGCCCTCGAATGTTGATCGCTCGTTGCGAGGCTAATTGAATCGTCGAGTAGCCATTAGCGCAACCTATATCAAGGACCTTCTCTCCATCGTTCAGGCGTGCGAGCAATTCGCGAATCTCCATTTCGATCACGCGATGATCGGACCAGGACGCGCTCGGCGATTGACCATGCTCGATCGCCTGCTGAGTCCAGAAAGTCCTTATCTCTGAAAGGGTCAATTTCCCACTCATGGGTCAGGCGTTGTTGAAGCAGGGATAGAGACCGGATTACTCTCCTCAATGTGTCGGCGAATCGCGTAAGGAGGACGATCCATCAGGCGAAAGTGCACCCGAGCCAGATACTCGCCGAGGATCCCCAAGGCAAATAGTTGCGCGCCGGAAAAAATTGCGATGACCGAGGCGAGAAAGGGAAATCCCGGAACCGAGCCGCCCGCAATAAAGAAGCGGAGCAAGACATAGGCAAAAACAAGAAAACCAAAGAGAGTAAACCCAAATCCGACGATACTCGATAACTGGAGAGGAAGAATGGTAAACCCGGTTATCATGTTCAAAGCATGGCCAATAAGCTTGCGAAAGGTGTAATTGGACGACCCAACCGTTCGCGCATCGTGCCGCACCGGAATGGCTGCGAAACGCGTCGTCCCCCAACTCAGCAAAGCATCAATGGAGACATGAGGGCTGCGATATTCGGCGAACGCATCGCGAATCTGCGTCCGAAAGATGCGAAAAGGACTAACCCGGCGTGCTGTTTCCACACCCATCGCGGAACGGAGGGCGATCTTGGTCATCTGCGAAGCCAGGTCGCGTAAAAAACCATGCTGCTCCTGATCCGGATAACCGTAGACCACGTCGTAGCCCGCCTCCATTTGTTCGAGCATTCTGGGAATCTCTTCAGGAGGATTTTGAAGGTCGTCATCCAACGTCACGACCAGCTCTTTGCGCGCGGCCCGAATGCCGGCGAGAAGCGCATTATGCTGGCCATAGTTTCGCATCATGTTTATGCCCCGGATTCGCTCATTGCCTTGAGCGAGCCGGTCGATGATTTCCCAACTCGCATCACGACTGCCATCGTCGACGAGGATAATTTCGAAATCGTTGCTGACCTGCTGGAGAATCGGCTCCAGACGATCGATCAGGGTCGGCAAGGAATTTTGACTATTGTAAACCGGCACGATCGCGGAAATGCTTCGAGGCGGTTTCATGAAGGCTAAAATATGCAAGCGCCGCTGAGGGGCGACAAGCAAGAAAGTTCAGAGAGAGCGATGAGCAAAGATTTTGCACCAGTGATGATGGCGGAATTTCGCGAATAAGATGCATATCTTCTCGGACGCGTGTCTCTTCTTCGTCATGGCGGTCGGGCTGGCCTACCTCCCCGGGAAGCTCCTCCTTCTTTTCCTGAAGCGAGAGTTAAGGCCGCTGGAAGACATCTGTCTGGCTTCTTCGGCGGGTTTGCTGATCAGCGGGCTCGCCTACTGGCTGATCGCCTTCCTTCAGCAGGAACGCTTTTACATTCTCTGGCCCCTGACGCTTGCCGCACTCTTTCTCTGCCTCCATGCTCGGAAACTAAGAGCGCTCCCGGTTTGGTTTCGAAAGCTCAACTCGCGCGACGAGGCAATCAGGAAAGAGGAAGGTGACCAATCCGCCTGGCTGGTTACCGGCGTTGTCGCGCTTGGAGTAGTGATGCTGGCTCTTCTCCCTCAGTATTACACTAATCTGACCTTCCAGACGGACGGAAGCATGAAGGTGCACGCCGTTCCCGATGTCTTCTTCCATCTGGCCATCGCCAGCGAGCTGACTCACTCGATTCCGCCGCAAGCCCCGGTCTTTGCGGGGCGGCCACTTAATTATCATTACGGGATGGACCTTACGGTCGCGATGTTCGCTAAAGCCACGGGCCTGGCGGCCACTGACCTTCTCCTTCGCTTCGTGCCGACGCTTTTTCTTATTCTTTCTATTATCAGCGTCTACTGCTTCGCCCGCGTCTGGCTCAAATCCGGCTATTTTGGCGCTCTTGTCGTCTTCCTCGTTTTCTTCGGAGAAGACTTTTCCTTCATTCCCGGGCTTCTCTTTGGCGAGCGAGGAGACTGGTCAGTCCGCTTTTTCAATGTTCCTACTGTTCTCTCTCTGTTTTACACGAATGCCATGCTGCCGGCCGTCGGACTTCTTTTCGCCGGGTTACTTTGCCTGCATAAGTATCTCCACGAACGCACCAAGGCCTGGCTATTTCTTTCCGCACTACTCTTTGTCGGTTTGGTCGAGGTAAAGCTCTTTGCCGCAGTCCATATCATGTGTTGTCTCGGAATCGGGGCAATCGTCTACGCGGTGGTCTTCCACAAGAGTGAATTATTCAAAGTAGCAGCGCTCACGGCCATACTGACCGTGCCGCTTGTTCTCTCCGTCTTCCTGCATAACCGCAACGGGGCTGACCTTGTCACGACCTTCATGCCGTGGCCCTATGTTTCTATCGCGATGACGAGGTTCGGCCTGAAAGGCTGGTTCGCCGGCTTTTGGACTTTTTCCGGAATCGCCCTGCCGATGTATCTCGTCGGCTGTTTGGGCCTGCGTGTCCTTGCTGTGCCTACCATCGTCAAGACCCTCATCCGGCCTCGGCCGGCCTTGCCCTTGCGTTTTGTTCTGGCGTTGTACGTGGTAGTCGGAGCAGCGATCACGTTGACCTGCCGGATTGTGCCGGCGTCTTCGATCAACTCCTACAATAACAGTGTCTGGTTTCTCGCCCAAAGTAAGTATGTCGCCTGGCTTTTTGCAGCTGAAACTCTGCAGGCCTTCTACGGGCGCCTCGCTCCCTTGGGGACACGACGACCGGCCTTCCTGGGCTTTGGGCTGGCGGCGTCTGCGCTCGCCTTGAGTGTCCCCGCCACGGTGCAACACTTCGCCCTGGAGCTTGATTCCAGACG
>JBDTXE010000076.1:0-8773 GCA_040006335.1 Verrucomicrobiota bacterium
GAACTCCCGACCAAGGGCTTATGAGTCCCCTGCTCTACCACTGAGCTACCCTGGTGTCGTCGGGTGCTAACTTTCGCACCGCCTTTCAACTGTCAACGCGCGGCTTCACCGCGCAGGTAAGGGGTTAGATCTTTTTTCGAACCGCGCACCGCCGCCATGAAAATCATGCCCTCACGGGAACGGACTGCGCCGGTCCAACCTTCCTGTTCCACATAATTCCACTCCGTTCGCTCCGCGGTCTTTTCCGACGCTGCCTTCGCCGCCTCCGAAAATAGGAACAGCTGCATCCGTTTCTCCTCCACGCCGATGTGAGCGACTTTTCCCGCTTCCTCGTCATCGAAGACACGAGCTCCGGTCGTTTTCAAACGAGCGAACTCCGCCGGAACCTCATAATGATTGAGGCGATATTTCATCAGGAAGAAATCGCCCATGGTGCCCGCCTGCGCCTGCACCGTTTCAAAATCGGAGGCTTTGGTGGAGCTCGCGACCATAAGCAGGCGCTTGGCGACCGATTCGCCGGCAAAAGTATGAATCTGCTCGTCGAACTTCAGCCAGCCGATAAAAGCGATGACCGCGAGCGCGATGGCGACGGCCCAGATTGCCGGGTGCAGGAAAATATTTTTCCACCCGCGCCGAGTGCCCTGGGCCAACTTCTCGTTAGCAAACCATTCCGCAATTTCCAGCGGGACCGGAGTGACCCGGACGAGCCGCGCCAGCGCCCGATCGAAATCCTGCTGCTCTTCGAAACCCTTGCCCCGCTTGGCCTCGGTCACAGCCGCGCGCATCCTGCGATCCTTGG
This sequence comes from Verrucomicrobiota bacterium, assembly GCA_040006335.1. Taxonomy (GTDB): domain Bacteria; phylum Verrucomicrobiota; class Verrucomicrobiia; order Chthoniobacterales; family UBA10450; genus AV69. Next base: position 800 of record JBDTXE010000076.1, read on the forward strand.
ATCGCTCACCATCAATTGGCGCGCAGTCCGCCAAGGTGCGCAAGCCGCGTCTCATTTGGCGGGCGTGGCGGCATTGAGCCACGCTTGCAAATCGCGACGCCCGTCCGACAACGCATTGGCCAAGGCCGGCAGCTTGATCCGAAGAATGAGCATGATTTCGCGATAGGTAAATTGATTGAGGTAGTAAAGAGCCATGGCACTTCGCTGCGGTTCTGGCGCCGCCGTGGTCCACTGGGCGAGCTGCGCCGGCTCCAAACCCTTTATTTGTTTCGGTGCCTCGGCCGAAATCTCACTGGCGGAGGAAGTTTTCTTTTCTGGCTGAATATCCTTCGAAGCAGCGGCCTGGCAGCGCCAGTGCGCTTCGCGAAAAAACCAGATCCGGTCGGGCGGCGGTTCGCCGTTGGCCGAATGAAAAGCTGCCTCGCGCACCGTATCCTGGAATACCTCCCCCGCTTTCGCCGTATTGCCGGTGACCAGAAAACAAAAACGGTAGAGTTGCGGAAGATTTCGGCCGGCCACGCTTGCGCGGAAGTTAAGCAGCTGAACCCGTGGCGACAAGCGCACCGGGTGCGTTTATCGAACCGATTCTACGCGCCACTTCCTCAGCCTTGCCGCGATGGTTAAAGGCGGAAATGCGGAAAAATCCCTCGCCTTTCGAACCGAAACCGCTCCCCGGAGTGACGACCACGTTGAGATCTCGCAACATCCAATCGAACGTCTCCCAGCTTGTCCGGCCGCCCGGCGTCTCGACCCAGATATAGGGTGCATTCTCACCCCCGTGGACCTGCCAGCCCGCGGCGGTGGCGGCTTCGCGCAGAATCCGCGCGTTCCCCATATAGTAATCAATCAGCGCCCGGACTTCGCGCTTCCCCCCTTCGCTATAGAGCGCCTCCGCCCCTCGCTGCACAGGGTAGCTGACGCTATTCGCTTTTGTGCTCCAGCGCCGATGCCAGAGCGGATGCAGTGACATTTGTTGGCCGGCGGTCGTTTTCGCCGTCACCGTTTTGGGCATGACAGTGAAGCCGCAGCGCACGCCGGTGAACCCGCCCGTCTTCGAAAAACTCCGGAATTCCACCGCGCACTGCATCGCTCCGGGAATCTCGAAGATGGAGCGAGGAATGTCGGGTGCACTGATATATCCCTCGTAGGCAGCGTCGAAGAGTAACAGTGCGTCGTTAGCTCGCGCATAGTCGACCCAGGCCGTGAGTTGCGCCCTTGTCGCGACCGCTCCCGTCGGATTGTTCGGAAAACAGAGATACACTACGTCCGCCTTCTCTTGTGGCGGCTCGGGCACAAAATCGTTAGCGGCCGTGCACGGCAGATATATCACGCCCTCATAGCTGCCATCTTTGCGCGCCGCCCCGGTGTGCCCTGCCATCACATTCGTGTCGACATAGACCGGATACACCGGATCCGTTATGGCGACGGTGTTCCGCTCCCCGAGAATATCGAGAATGTAACCGCAATCGCCCTTCGACCCGTCAGAAACGAAGATCTCGTCATCGGCAATTTCGATTCCGCGATCGCGATAATCCTGTTGCGCGATCTTGCTTCGAAGAAAATCGTAGCCCTGTTCCGGCCCGTATCCGCGAAAGGTCTCGCGACGTCCGAGGTCGTCCATCGCCGCCTTCATCGCGGCGATCGCCGCGCGGGGCAACGGCTCCGTGACGTCACCAATCCCGCAGCGGATCAGACGCGACGCCGCCTCCGGATGTGAGTCGCTAAACTCCTTTACCCGCCGAGCAATCTCAGGGAAGAGATAACCCGCCTGCAGCTTCAGGTAGTTTTCGTTTAGATAAGCCACGCGTTCTCAAAATGGCCGCCATCGCGGCAGGAGCAAACGCCTGGCGCGCAAGACCAATTCACCTCGGCTGGAGCTCTCTTTTTGGGAGGCGAGAGAAGTTTCTAGCTCCCGTAACGGCGGCTGACTTCATCCCAATTCACCGTATTCCACCAGGCTTTAAGGTAATCGGGACGGCGATTCTGATAATTCAGGTAGTAGGCATGCTCCCAAACGTCGACTCCAAGAACGGGCGTTTTCCCTTCCATCAGCGGCGAATCCTGGTTGGGCGTGGAGACAACTTCGAGTTGGCCGCTCTTGTTCTTGATCAGCCAGGCCCAGCCGCTGCCAAACCGGCCGGCGCCCGCCGCACCAATCTTCTCCTTCAGTTGATCGAAACCGCCGAAGGTGCTTTTGATTTCCTCCGCCAGTTTTCCACTCGGTTCACCGCCTTTTCCTGGTCCCATGATTTGCCAGAAAAAGGAATGGTTGGCGTGACCGCCTCCATTATTGCGGACGGCGGTGCGCGCTGCTTCCGGAACCGCGTCCATGTCGCGAATCAGATCTTCGACAGGTTTGTTCGCCAGCTCCGGGTGATCTTTGAGGGCGTTATTGAGATTGGTGATGTAGGTCTGGTGATGCTTGGTATGATGGATTTCCATCGTGCGCGCATCGATGTGCGGCTCGAGCGCGTCATACGCATAGGGCAGCTTGGGTAATTCGTAAGCCATCGATCACTTTTCGGCGTGAAAGGCGCGGCGTCAATGACTGTCGCCGCTCGCACCGCGATTTCAGGCGGACCCGGTCCGCGGTTGGACGCTAGCTGCGATAAAAGCTCTGTCGATGACCCACGCCGTTCCGATAATTAACGTACGTCGCCAGCGCCAGAAGCGGGAAGTTCTGCCGGTACATGTCGTACTTCAGATAAAACACCCTTGGAAAACCGGTCCCGGTAATTTGCGGCTCATCCCACGAACCATCCGGCCGCTGCGTCGTGAGAAGATAGCGGAGGCCGCGACGAATGCTGGGTCGATCCAGATCGCCACAGGCACAGATTCCCATCAGCGCCCAGGCCGTCTGCGAAGGAGTTGTCTCGCCCTGGCCTTTGAGCGAAGGCGTCTCGTAGGAAGCGCAGCTCTCGCCCCAACCTCCATCATCATTTTGACAACTTTCCAGCCAGTTGCGACCGCGCAGCACCCAGTCCTGCGTCATGTCCTGATCGATCGCGCGCAGACCGCGCAAAACCTGCCAGGTGCCGTAAATGTAATTCACTCCCCAACGACCATACCAGGAGCCGTCGTCGTCCTGAGTTTCGATGAGATAACGGATCGCGTCTCTGATACTCGGCTGACGCGTGTTGTAATCGATGTAACCGAGCAGCTCCAGGGTCCGCGCCGTGAGATCGCTGCAAGTCGGATCGAGGATCGCGTTGTGGTCCGCGAACGGCATGTTTTCCAACCAGCCATCCATCACATCTTTGTCGAACGCAGCCCAACCGCCGTCTCGACACTGGAAGCTCATTTGCCAGGCGAGCGCGCGCTGAAACATCTTTTCGTAATCCGCCTGATCACCGGGCCGGATCAGGCGCAACGCCATTAGCACCATTGCGGTATCGTCCGTGTCGGGATAGTAAATGTTGTTGTATTCGAAGGCCCATCCGCTCGCCTCCGGATGCGGATTGTTCATCGCCCAATCGCCGCGAATGCGCACTTCCTTCCCGCCCAGCCAACTCGCCGCTTTCTGCAGAGCGGGATCATCCGTCGAGATACCGCTCTCGGCCAGAGCGATGATGTTAATTGCCGTATCCCAAACCGGTGAGAGACAAGGTTGAATCCGGAAATCTTCCGCGTCATTCACAAAGAGCCCCTCGAAATCCGCCTTTGCCTTCACATAAATGGGGTGCGTTTTGGCATAACCGAGAGCGCGCAGAGCAATCAGGGCGTTAAGCATGGCCGGGAAAACCGTGGCCAGCCCGTCGCTTCCCTCCCCGATACGCTCGACCATCCAACGTTCGGCTTCCTCCAGGGCGCGCTTACGCAACGGCTTCCAGGAAAAGCGATGCAGCATCTTGAGCGCGTCATCCGCACGGAGAAATAGATTACGCCAGGTGAAGAATCGCTCGTCCCGCGGCAGCCGGAAGTCCTTGTGCTCCGTCCCGAGCGGATAAAGCTCGTGCAACTGCTTGTCGCCGGAGAGCCCGCGCGTCGGCTTGAAGTGATTGATGATGGCGAGCGGCACCAGCATCGCCCGGCTCCACGAAGACATTTTGTAGATGTGGAACGGCGCCCAGTTCATCAACAGCACCATTTCCACTGGAATGGTCGGGAGATACTTCCAAGGGAAGACGCCCATTAGCGCGAGGTAGAGCTTGCTGAAAGTGTTCATGCGCGGAATGCCACCGAGACGCATGATGTTGGCGCGCGCTTCCTGCATGAACGGCAGGTCGGGCGAATAGCCGGCTAGCTTCAGCGCGAAGTAAGCTTTGACCGAGGCGTTGATCTCACTCGGGCCGCCGTAATAAATATTCCAGCCGCCATCCGGCAATTGCCGCTTGAGAATGTGCTCGGTGCAACGCTGCTGCCGCTCCCGGTCGACCTCGCCCAGCCAGTGCAAATATAGGACGTAATCGGAACAAAGCGTACTGTCGACGAACAGCTCCCCGCACCAATGCCCATCGGGATGCTGTTGCCTTAGCAGGTTGTCCTGGGCCGACGTTATCGCCGAGGCCAGCCCCGCATCGTCCGCGGCGTAGAAGCCGGCAACATCAGGACGCGCGCTTGGGAGAGAGACGAGGTTTGGCGGGGAGGGTGGGCGGGAAGGCTGGGAAGTCAGGCTCCGGAGCAAACTCATGCGCGAAGCTCCTGCACCTCTGCAGCGCGCTTCCCCGTCAGATGTCCGTGGCCGGACGTGACCCCATTGTAAGCGGCAAGCTCACTTCCGCGACCCGAGGGCTTCGGGCGAGCGCCAAAATTAAACTTTACGGTTTTCCAGGTATCGCCGCGGTGCGCATTGATACCAAGGCTGGCCGTCGGCTCGTACCCGCAATGCGTCATGCAATTATCGCAACGCGGATCGCGGGCCACACCGTCGACCACTCCATATTTGTCCCATTCCACTTTTTCGAGCAGCTCGGAGTAGCTGGCAAAATGGCCGGTGCCATTGGTCCCGACCGCGTCCGTCATGAAATAGCAGGGCGCTTTCCAGCCCTTCAAATTGCGCGTCGGGATAGCCCAGGCTGAGCAAGTCAGATCGCGATGTCCCGCCAGGAACTCGAAGTAAATCGGTGTGCCGAAAAAGGTGTAGCGCTTCATCCAGTCCTCGATACGCGAGAACTTCTCGTGCGTCATCGCGCGCGTGAGGAAGAAGTTTTCCGGCTGTAAATTCAAACGCTTGACCATGTCCTTCTTGGCGGCGTCATAGTCGTAACCGGGCGTGATGGTGTGCCCATCCACTCCCAGATCGCTCAGAAAATCGAACATCTGCTCGACCTCATCCATGTCGGTCTCTTTGTAGATCGTGGTGTTGGTCGCGACCTGATAGCCAAGAATCTTCGCCATCTTGATCGCCAGAATGCATTCTTTAAAAACGCCTTCGCGCTCCACGATGAGGTCGTGGGTGCGCTCCAAACCGTCGAGGTGGACGTTCCAATACATCCAACTGGAAGGTGCAATCGTTTTCGCGGGAATTTTTGCTTCCGGATCACGCACTTTCTCCGCGTCCTTCGGTAAGACCAGACCGTTGGAAATCAGAAGTTCCAGCTTCGCTTCCAAGTCAGCGCGATTCGCCCCCTTGCGGCGGAACTCCGAGGCGAGCCATTCGCGCATTTTCTTGCGCATGAACATCGCGTTGGTGCAGACGTAAACGATTCGCCCCTGCCCGAGCAGGCCGCCGATCAGCCCCTCGATCTGCGGATAGATCAGCGGTTCGCCGCCGCAAATGGAAACCATCGGAGCGTTGCATTCCGCGGCCGCGCCGAGGCAATCCTCCAGCGGCATCATGTCCTTCATCGAGGTGGAATACTCCCGAATTCGGCCGCAGCCGGTGCAGGTGAGATTGCAGGTGTGCAGCGGCTCCAGCTGCAGCACGGTCGCGAATTTGGCGGTGCCCCGAACTTTGTGCCCGACGATATACGCAGCGATCTTACTCGTCAGGGCTAAGGGAAACCTCATAGATGGCGGATAGTAACAAGGAGCCTTAGAGTGTCAACCGGGTGGGGCTGGGAGGCTGCGAAGGGCGAACCCTACTCGCATCTTTCTCAAATTCAATGGGTCGTGTCATAGGCGAAGGCAAAAACGTAGCGGTGATCGGTGCCTCACCGAAGCAGGATCGCTACGCCTATCGGGCCTTCGAAATGTTGAGAGAGCATGGGCATCACGCTATTCCCATTAATCCCGCTTTCCACGAAATTGCGGGCGAACGCTGCTACGCCAGCATTAGCGAAGTCGCCGGGCCGATTCATACCGTCACCCTCTATTTGCGCGCCGATCGCAGCGACCCACTGACGGAGCAGATTCTCGCCGCGAAACCTGCCCGGATCATTTTCAATCCCGGAGCGGAGAATGACACCATGGCCCGCCGGGCGCGGGCGGTCGGGATTGAGACGGTGGAGGATTGCACGCTAGTCATGCTGCGCAGCGGGCAATTCTAGGCCGGCGGAGTGCCTTTATTGACCTAAAAGCTGTTGCAATTGTTTCGCCAGCTTCGGGCCCATCCCGCTTTCTTCGTGTTTAAAATAAACGAAGATTTCTTCCCAGTTCTCCCCGTTGGTGGAAATGAAGTTCGCCCATCTCTCAACTTCCGCAGCGGTGTAGTCCTCGCGCCGCAATCGCAGATACGACCAATTGGCGGTGGCTCGAAGAGGTGTCTGCAGTTCCGCCGTTTCGGCCAGACAGAGGGCGCAGTTCCGCTCACTCAGCGCCGCAAACGTCGAGTCATCGAACCAGGACGCGTGACGGAATTCGAACGCCGCCCGCATACTCGGCGGCAGCTGCGCGCAAAAATCGGCCAGGAGTGTTTCGTCTTTTTTCAGCTGCGGCGGAAGTTGAAAGAGGACCGGTCCCATTCGTTCGCCCAAGCCGCTGACGACATCATGGAAGTAGTCGACCGTATCGCCGCAATTCCGCAGCTTGGCGAAGTGCGTCACCTTCTGCGGCGCCTTGAGCGCGAAACGGAATTTCTCCGGAGTCAGGTTGCACCAGTTCTCGATCGTTTTCGGCGCGGGAATGCGCCGAAAAGTATAATTGATTTCCGTGGTTGAAAACTGCTCCGCGTAAAAGGGCAGCATCTTCGCCGCGGGCATATCCTCGGGATAGAAGGTGCCCTTCCATTCCGCATATTGAAACCCGGACGTGCCAATCCAGACTTTCACCGGGTCAGGGCCGCAGCGCGGTGGTAAAGCGGATCAGCTCGTGCGCCACCCTCTCGATCCGTTCTGCGATTTTGCCATCGACCACCCCGTCGCCCCCGAAGGCGTCTCCGGTGGCGTAAACGAAGCGCGGAACAATCGTGCACCGGAAATCCAGCATCAGGCTGTTCGCGTAAGCCATGACCGACATGTAACTGCTCATCGCGCCCGCGGCACAGACGAACGCCACTACTTTCTCCTCCCACGCGCTCCCCGTCAGTTCGATCATATTTTTCGCCATCGCGCTGACGTCGAAGTTGTAGACCGGCGCCGCCACCAGGATGCCATCGGCCCCTTCAATCGCCGCGCTCAACTGTCGCGCGCCGGGCGCGGCGTAACAGGCGTCCGCATCGCATAGTGGCAGATCCATCTCACGCAGATCGAGCCAGGCGCACTCGGTTTTCGCCTTCTCCAGCGCGGCGAAAGCCAGACGTCCCATCCGACGGCTGTTGCTGTCGGGATTTCCACTCGTGCTCAAAACCAGAAATTTAGCCACGCCTGTACTGCTGCCCGTGGTTTGCGCCGGGCGCAAGTGATGTTCTCACCCGGGACGAAACCGAACGATTAAGATGGTGGCGGGCGAGATCGAAATGGGAACGAGGGCCCGGCAGAAAAATGATTTTGCACCTCTCCGCATTTGATGGTTGCCAGCGCCACGATGCGTTGCTAAGAGAGCGCGTGCCGCGATTAGAGACCGCGCGGCGACAGCAATACCCGCCATGAAAAAGCTCGAAGCGATCATCAAGCCGTTCAAACTTGAAGAGGTCAAGGAAGCCCTGGCCGAGCTGGG
>JBDTXE010000077.1:0-8642 GCA_040006335.1 Verrucomicrobiota bacterium
GGCATTCTCCTGCTCAACGGCAGCGGTGGCGGCGGCTTCGATAACCAGGGCGTGATCACTGCGCTCGACGGCTCCGTCGTGGAATTGCTCAACGGCGCTGCCGTAAACGGTGGCCTTCTCAATAACGTTGGGACGGGAGTTTTCCTGGTCCCCAATAGCGCCAGCCTTACCGATCTGACCAGTGCGGGGACTCTTCTCTTGGCCAACGGTGCTAACCTGACGTTAACTGGCAGCATCGCTAACAGCGGCACGCTCCGGATTAATTCTACCGGTTCCTTTACCGATTTGCTCATTAACGGGAACGTCGCCCTCTCTGGCGGTGGGAATATTATTCTTTCCAACGCCGGCCGTATCCGCGGCAGCGGAATTCTCACCAACGTGGACAACATAATCTCCGGCGAGGCTAACAATTCTGGCAGCGGCGTGGGGGCGGACCAGATCGGGATCGTGAACCAGGCAAGCGCAGCGATCGTCGCGAACGTGACTGGTGCTACCCTGAACGTGGATCCCAGCGCGGCGGACGGCCTTACGAACCAGGGGCTTTTACGGGCGAGCAATGGCGGTACTCTGCTCCTCAACGGCAGCGGTGGCGGCGGCTTCGATAACAGCGGGACGATCGACCAGGTGAGCGGAGGGTCCATCTTGCTCACGGGCGCGCTGACGTCTTCGGGAGTGATCAACGTCGGGCTTAGCACCATGACCATCAGCGGCGGAAGTCTTGCGCTGCTCAATACTTCAAGGTTGTCCTTTCAACTTGGTGGCCTGACGCAGGGAAGTCAGTACGGCTTCATCAACAGCAACGGCACCGTCGGTCTTGGAGGACAGCTGCTCGTTTCTTTCGCGAACGGTTTCCAAGCCGGCAGCAACGACACCTTCACCCTCATCGCGGCGAATACCTTGCAGGGCAGTTTCACCAATGTCGCTTCCGGCCAGCGCCTCTCCGTCACGGGCGGCCCCGGTTCATTCCTCGTTACCTACAACGGAACGACGCTCGTGCTCAGCAACTATTCCGCGGTGGGAAGATTCGTCCGCAAGGCGATGCTCGCGCCGCCGCCCGCTTTGAGCACCGTCACCGACAGCCCGTCCACCGGGGGGGCCACCGCGAGCAATTCCAGTCCGACAAGAGCAACGCGTTCGCCCGCCGCTCCGGCGAAAATTGCGCTTCTTCCATCGGCGAATTCGCCGCGTCTAGGCGCGGAAGCGTTGCCGCGGAGCGTCGCGCGTAGCGTGCGGGTGGCGAACAGCAGCCAATTGCGCTCGCTCGTGGAGGCCGCCGTCCTGGGAGCAAACGGAAAGGCAACAGTTCCCGCGGCCGCACCGGTGGTGAGGGCAGGTCACGCAGTCCTGCCGAAGTTGTCGCGTCCGGAGCCCGCCGCTTTTCGTCACGAAGAGCCAAAAGCGCGGCTCGTCAGTATCGCGCCGCCGTCGCCCTTACGCTAAGAGCTGGCAACGGCTCCAATTGCCGCGCCGCGATTTCCTAACGAACGTCAACGCCCGGGGATAACGATGGTCTGGCCGACGGTCAGCTTCTTCGGATCGCTGATAACCCCGCGGTTGGCGCGGAGAATCTGTTGCCAGTGGCTCGAGTTTTTGAAGAACTTGCGCGAAATGGAAGCAAGCGTGTCGCCCCGTTGGACCACGTAACTCTTTCCGGCTTTCGCCGGCCGTCCCGCTTCGCTCGATTTCTCGGCAGAAACGTGGCCTTTCAACTCATCGTTCTCGTGGCGTAACGCGAGATTTTCGTTGCGCAGACGGGTCGCCTCCGTCCGCGAGAGGAGTGCATCACCCGAAAGCGTCGTCAGGAGCGTGACTTCATCGCGTTTGATGAAATTCTTGATGTCGTTCGTGTGCGCTCCGGACGGCGCAATCACCAGGCTGCGGCGGAAATGATAGACCGCGCTCAAGGCGTCGTTGAGTTTGTCGTCATAGAGAAGACCAAGCTTGTAATGCACCTCGGCGTCGCTTGGCCGATCTTCCAGCGCTGATTCATAGAGGCTGACTGCACGCGCGTAATCGCCCCCGGTTGCTTTCGCGTCAGCATCCTTGAGCTGCTGTGCGTGCGGCGGCGTCATCATCCGATCGCAGCTCACGGCAGCGAAGCCAAGCAAAAGGAGGCCGCTGAAAGGGAAACGCATCGCGCTCGCTGTAGCGCGGACGCGCGGAACTGCAAACAGATTCAATATTTCCGCAGGGATGGATCGATCTGGCGCCGCCACGCTTCAATGCCGCCTTCCAGATTCCACAATTCGGTCAGACCCTGCTCTTGCAGGAATTCGATGGCGTGGGCGCTGCGCACCCCGGTCTTGCACATCACCACCGTCTTCCGCCCTTTGGCGAACTCGGACGTATTCGCGGCGACCTGCCCCATGGGAATCAGCCGCGAGCCGGCAATATGGGCGATCTCATATTCGAAGGGTTCGCGCACGTCGATGAGGTCGAGGCCGGGCTCGGCTAACCAATCGCGCAGCTTATCCACCGAAACGCTTTGGACCGCGGGCAGACTGGCCGTGCCGCAGAACTGCTCGTAATCGATCGGCGCGGTGATGCGCGGTGAATCGCCACAGACCGGACACGCCGGATCCTTCCGCACACGGAATTCACGAAACCGGAGCGAGAGCGCGTCGATGTGGAGTAAACGACCAAGCAGACTATCGCCGACGCCCAGAATGAGCTTGATCGTTTCGAGCGCCTGCAACGTTCCGATGATTCCCGGCATCACGCCGACCACCCCGGCTTCGGCGCAACTGGGAATTGCTTCCGGCGGTGGCGGCTCGGGGAAGAGACAACGATAACAGGGGCCGCCCAGGTGCGGCGCGAAAACGGAAGCCTGGCCTTCCCACTGGTGCACTGAGCCGTAAATATTTGGTTTTTTTTGCCAGACGCAGACATCGTTGGAAAGATAGCGCGTGGCGAGATTATCAGAGCCATCAACAACGATGTCGTAGCCTTTGATGAACTCGATCGCGTTCTCCGCCGTCAGGCGGGCACGGTGAATCTCCACTTTGATTTGATCGTTCAGCGCGCCCAGGCGTCTCTGCGCCGAAATCACCTTCGGGGTTCCCACGTCCGCTGTCCCATGCAGAAGCTGTCGATGCAGATTGGTCAGGTCGACCTCGTCCGCATCGATCAAGCCGAGCGTGCCGATTCCCGCCGCCGCCAGATAGAGCGCCGCGGGTGAGCCGAGCCCCCCTGCGCCAAGGCAGAGCACGCGCGCGCTTTTCAGCTTCCGTTGACCCGCCTCGCCGACCTCGCGCAGATTGAGCTGGCGCGCATAGCGCTGCCACTCCTCGGACTGCAAGCTGCCGGAATCGGTCACGGCGTTTGCAGTATATCCCATTTGATCCCGATGATGCGCTGGCCGGCGAAGCTCTTCAGCGACTTCGGGAAACGAAGGTAAATCGTGCTGTTTGCTTTGAAGAAGCCGACTTCGCCAAAATCTGCGCCCGCGCCCCGGCGAATGGTCATGATCCGATGCCTGGCGATGAGTTTCTGCAACTCCGCATCCTCGGGAGGCTTCCGCCAGAGGGTATGGGTTTCGGGACGGCCGCACTTTCCCACCACGTCCGTGAATCGCGCTGACTTCACCTGCAACAGTTTCATGCTCTTTTACTAACGAGGAATAGAAAAAAACCGCCAGAGAACTACGGCAAAGCGGATCAAACTACCGTTGCTGCATTCCTGCCCTGGCGGGATTCGTAAGCCCACAGTCCATAGTCCCTGACGGAAACGGAATATGGAATGATCAGGCGACGGCGCAACCGCCCCTGGATTGACACGGTCGGGGCCTTCTGTTTGCATGACGCCGATGAAGCCGCCTGTCCTCCTCCTCGTCATCCTCTTGCTGACCTCCTGCGCTACCGCAGCTAACCGTCGCGATCTGTATCGGCCCCGCTCGTGTTTCGGTTGTAATTCGACCTACGAGACGAGCACAACCACCGCGACAACGGTCAAGCGAACGGGGTTGGACGGCAAGGATATGCCGGCCTACCGCTACTAGCGTCGAATGGGCGAAATACGTCCTAGCGCTGAGCTAGGAGCGAATAGAAACGCTTTCCCACAAACTAACGCCGCCCAAAGGGCAGGTTCATCTTGATGCGCGCGACGTCTGTCACGTGCACCGCACCGGCCTTGGCCAGTTGCCGCTTTTTCTTCGCGTTCTTGGAGGACATCAGGTGCCGGCGTGAGGCGTGTGAGCGCAGCACTTTGCCCGAAGCGGTCACTTTAAAGCGCTTCGACACCGCCTTGCGGGTTTTGCTGCGGGCAATCGATTTCGGCATGAGGCGCGCAATCTAGCGTTGTCCGCCAGGAGCGCAAGCCGACAGGCCCGCAGCGGAAAATTAGTGCGGCCCGCGGCATTATCGCATACTTGTGCGGATGCTACCGGAACAACGTCCACGTGTCGTTATCGTCGGCGCCGGTTTTGGCGGTCTGGCCGCGGCTAAAAAGCTGGCGTGCGAGCCGGTTGATCTCACGGTGGTGGATCGCACCAATTATCATCTTTTTCAGCCGCTGCTCTACCAGGTTGCCACCGCGGCGCTTTCGCCCGCCGATATTGCTGCCCCGGTGCGCGCCGTCCTCCACAGCTGCCGCAACGTGGAAGTCATGCTGGGCGAGGTCAGCGCGGTCGATGTCGACCGACGGATTGTCTCGGTCGGTGATCGGGAGGTCCCGTACGATTATCTCATCCTCGCCACCGGTTCCCGTCATTCCTATTTCGGGCATCCGGAATGGGAGCGGCTCGCGCCCGGACTGAAAAGTTTGGAGGATGCGATTGAAATTCGGCGGCGCATTCTTCTCGCCTTTGAATACGCCGAGCGAACGCCCGACCCCGCGGCGCGGCAGGCGGCGATGACCTTTGTCGTCGTCGGCGGCGGTCCGACCGGGGTGGAAATGGCGGGCGCGATTGCGGAGATCGCGCGTTACACCCTGGCGCGCGATTTTCGGCACATCGATCCGTCGAGTGCGCGGGTGGTTCTGATTGAAGGAGAACCGCTCGTGCTCGCCAGCTTTCCCGAAGATTTGCGCCGCAGCGCCATGGCGCAACTCCAGATGCTCGGGGTCGAGATCCGCACCGGAGTGCATGCCACTGACCTAACAGAAGATGGCTTAAAAGTCGGCGAGGAGTTTATTCCCTGCCGGGTCAAAATTTGGGCGGCCGGTAACACCGCTTCCTCCGTCGGCAAATCCCTCGGGGTGCCGACGGATCGCGCCGGCCGCGTCCTGGTGCAGGAGGATCTAACGATTCCGGGACATCCGGAAGTGCAGGTCATCGGCGATCTCGCCAGTCTGGCGGACAAACGCACCGGGAAACCACTCCCCGGAGTTTCCCCGGTGGCGATGCAGCAGGGCCGCCACGCGGTCGAGAATATTCGGAGCATGATGGCAGGCGGAAGACCGCGCCGCTTCTGGTATTTCGATAAGGGCAGTATGGCGACGATCGGACGAAATAAGGCAGTCGCCGATCTGCATGCGGTGCACTTGAGTGGATTACCCGCCTGGCTCGTCTGGCTCTTTGTCCATGTCCTGTTTCTGGTGGGGTTCCGCAATCGCGTCGCGGTGCTCCTGCAGTGGGCCTGGGCCTACTTCACCTTCAACAAGGGTGCCCGCCTCATTACGCGCAATTTTCAGTCGGAGACCCGTCCGCTTCCTTAGCCGGCGGAGGATGAGTTTTGAATGTCCGCTCCAAGCGCGATCCGGCGAGGTAAAAGCCGAGGGTGAGAAAATACGCCGGACCGAACTTCCGCATCGCCGTCGTCGGGAGCGGGGCGGTGGGAAGTTACTACGGCGCCAAGCTCGCGTATTTCGGACGCGACGTTCATTTCCTGGTGCGGAGCGGCCTGAAGGAGATCCGACGTTTCGGCATCCAGGTGCGGGCGAAAAAAGAGGGCTTCCGTCTGGCCAAGGCGCACGCTTACGCCACGCCCGAGGAGATAGGCCCGTCCGATCTCGTGCTGGTCGCGTTGAAGGCGACGAGTAACGACGACCTCCGGGTTCTTGTTCCGCCGCTTTTGCACGAGAAGACCGTCATTCTTACCTTGCAAAACGGGTTGGGGAACGAAGAGTTCCTGGCGCAAAATTTCGGCGCGGAGCGGGTCATCGGCGGTCTAAGTTTCATCTGTTTGAATCGCACCGCTCCCGGCCAGATCGAATGTTACGACTCGGGCCATATTGTGATCGGAGAATACACGCGCTATCCCCAGCCGCGGACGCACGATCTCGCCTGGGCGTTTAAGCACAGCGGGGTCGTCTGTCGCGTGACGGAAAACCTGCTGCGGGAACGCTGGCGCAAATTGGTGTGGAATGTCCCATTTAACGGACTCACCATCGCGGCCGGCGGAGTGACCACTCGGGAAATTCTCACGCGCGACTCTCTCCGCCTGGCCGCGCTTGGTCTCATGGAAGAGGTGATTGCCGCCGCCAATCGCAGCGGTTACGAATTGCCTGCCGCGTTGGCGCTGGAGCAAATGAAACGGACGGAAGTGATGGGCGCCTACAAGCCTTCCACGCTGTTGGATTGGGAAAATGGCCGCGCCATGGAAATCGAGGCGATCTGGGGCGAGCCGCTGCGTCGCGCCCGCGCTGCGGGCGCGGAGACCCCGCGCTTGGAACAGCTTTACGGCCTCCTGCAGGAATTGGCCGCGCGTGCGCGATGAAAACGCCCGGGGTGACCGTCAGGAATGCTCAGCGCGTCGCGCCGCTGGACATCGTTCCGCTCCGTGAATATGCCAGGCGCGCTCTCGCGGCTGTCTGGCCCTGCCGGCGCCATCGCTCCGATATCATTTCCTTGTCGAACATCGCGGTCTCGATCGTGTCGGATCGCGCCATCACTCGTCTGCATGCTGAATTTTCGGATGACGCAACGGCGACCGACGTCCTGACTTTTCAGCACGGCGACATCGCCATCAGTGTGGAGACCGCCGCCCGCAACGCGCGGACCTTTCAAACCACGACCACGGATGAGCTCCGTCTCTACCTTCTGCATGGTCTGCTGCATTTGTGCGGCTTCGATGACAAGAATGCGCGTGCGCGCCGCACCATGAGCGAAGCGCAGGCTCGGATATTTCTGAAGTTAAAACAGCATCCTGCGCCGACGCCGCCACAGGAGGGCAAAAAAGCTCGCGCAAAACTCTCCCCGTGAAGCAGTCAAGCATCGGTTTGAAGCGCCAAGCTCGCGTGTTAGCTTCGAGGAATGAGCCGACTCGGGCATGAGGAGGGATGCGTGCGCGCGACTTTTATGATCGCCGCTACCTTGCAGACTCCGGAGTTAGAGCAGGCGGAAGCGACCGCCGAGGATCTCGGCCTACCTTGGAACGTGGTCGTGCATAACGATCCGGTGAATTTAATGAGCTACGTCACGATGGTTTTTCAGCGCGTCTTCGGCTATCCGCGAGAGAAAGCAGAGAAGCACATGCTCGAGGTGCATCAGCTTGGGCGCTCCATCGTTTGGAGCGGAATGCGCGAAAGAGGCGAGCTTTACGTGCAGCAGCTGCACCAATATCTGCTGCTGGCGACGGTCGAGCGAACCGCCTGATGGAAATTTGCCGGAAGGGTGAGACGCTCGAAATGCGCGAACTCGACCCGTTTCTGGCCGAGCTGCTCCGGCAAATTCCCGAGGCCGTGCAGACGAAGGACTCGCCCGCGGTGGAGGAACGCCTTTTCAGTCCTCCCGCCGTGCCGGAGGAGGATGAGATTTGTGCGGAGTGGAAACTGTATGTTGAGCCGGAGCTGCGACGGCTTTTCCAAACCGCGACGGAAACGGTGCGGGAAGATCTGGCGCAACTGCTGTGCACGGCCAAACCTTTTGCGAATTGCTCACTCAGCATTCCGCTCGCGCATGCGGATGCGTGGTTGAGCGGTCTGAATCAGGCCCGGCTCGCCATCACCGCCAGCAACGGCTTCACCCAGGATGAATTGTCTGATCAATATCGCTCCCCGTTGGGCAGTCGGCGGGATCTCAGCCTTTTTCAGGTAAACTTCTACGGTTTCCTGCAGGAAATGATCCTGCGGGAAATAGATCCGCCGAACTAGCACCTCCGCTGTTCGGACGCGAATCGACGAACGCTCTGGGCGATCTTATTGCGTGCTTCCTCATCCCCCGTCGCTGAGCGGGAGCACAAAAGAGCGC
This sequence comes from Verrucomicrobiota bacterium, assembly GCA_040006335.1. Taxonomy (GTDB): domain Bacteria; phylum Verrucomicrobiota; class Verrucomicrobiia; order Chthoniobacterales; family UBA10450; genus AV69. The sequence continues at coordinate 8,126 of JBDTXE010000077.1, forward strand.
CTCACGCACTCCGATTGTCATCCTGAACCGCGCAGACGGTGAAGGACCTCCCGCTCTTGGGCCGATGGTCACACTAACGAAAAGTGCGCGCTCCGTGACCTTTGGCGAGGTCCCTCGTCGTCTCCGCGACTCGTGATGACCAGGAGAGCTGCGACCCCAGTTCTGTTCCTCGCTAACGAAAACAGCACGATGCTCGCGAGCCCGCGCCGCTTATTTCTGCTGCCTGTTTCGCACCATCGCCATGAGGCGGCTTTTGATCTCGTCGGAGGCTTTGGCCGGCTTGAGGCTGAGGGCAAAAGCTTCGCTCAGGCTGTAGCACTCCGCAATGAACTCTTCCGCTTTTTGTCCAAACTCGCCTCGCGCCTGTTCGAAGTCTGCCGCTTCGGTGGGTTCCAGCGCGCCAATGACAAAAAGGCGTGCGCGACTCTGGAATTCTTCAAAGCTCATCCCGCAGTTCCTTCAGTCCGTCATAAATCTTTTTCAGGCCCAGTTCGAGCCGGGTTTTGACTGTCCCTAG
>JBDTXE010000078.1:0-8637 GCA_040006335.1 Verrucomicrobiota bacterium
GAGGCCAGCGCGAAGCTTCCTTCGCGCGGGATGACAACCGTGGAAGGAACTATTAATGGCGCCGCCTTTCGCGCCACGCTCGAGCCCGACGGGCAGAAGAGTCATTGGCTCAAGGTGAACCGGAAGATGAGCAGGGCCGCGGCCGCTGCCGCGGGTGAGGTGGTCACGCTGGAGATTGCTCCGGTGGCCGAAGAACCAGAGCCGAAGATGCCGGCGGATCTGCGCAAGGCGCTCGCCGCCGCGCCAAAGGCGCGGGCGTTGTGGTCGGACATCACGCCGATGGCGCGGCGAGATTGGATGCATTGGATCACCTCCGCCAAGCAGGAGGAGACGCGAACGCGTCGAGCTAAAAACGCCTGCTCGATGCTCCTGGCCGGGAAACGACGCCCCTGCTGCTTCGATCGCTCTGGATTCTACAGTAAAAGTCTCAGCGCTCCGAAAGTGGCGGTTGATTGAGCCTCCGCCGGGGGCTTCTCGCATCGCCAGACACCGCTGGTCAAGGACGAGGCCGCGGGCAAGGCCGGCCTGCGCACAATCGCGCTGCTTTGCGGTGGCACTCCGGAAACAGTTTTGCGCGAAGCAGGAGCGCTCGCCATTTACCGCAATCCCGCCGATCTCCTTAAGAATTACGACCAACCTAGCCGGAGGTGGTGCCGCACTAGGCTGACGAGTTAACGTTCGTTACCGCTGGAACCTGTCGCGGGCGCGTTTATCGAGCGAGATGGCACTCCGATATCGCAAACCCAGGGTCGCATGATGCCGCTGTTGCGATCTCCATTTCGATCGGTCTCCGTCAGCAAATCGACATTTTTATCACGATGAAGAACGATGCCTTCGCAATCTACTTGAACGACCATCTCGGAGGTTCCGTTGGAGCGATCGAGATTCTCGATCATCTGATCGAAACCTATGAGGACCTGCCGATCGCAGGATTTTGCCAGCAGCTTCACCACGAGGTTTCGTCGGACCAGGAGACATTGCGCGAAATCATGCGGGCGCTCGGCGTTTCCGAAAGCGGGATGCGGAAGGCGGGCGCCTGGCTGGGGGAGAAATTTAGTCGCGCCAAGATGAGGGTTAAAGGTGAGGAGGTAGGCGAGCCGGGGCTGGTCCTGGCGCTGGAAAGCCTCGTTCTGGGAATCAAAGGAAAGGAACTGCTTTGGCGGACGCTGGGCGTTCTCCGCCCGACGTGGCCACCGCTCGATCGTTTCGATTTCGCGCCATTACACGAGAGAGCGATCAACCAGGGCGCGCGCACCGATGCCGAACGTCTTCGTGTTGCTCAAGCCGCCTATCAGCCAGAATCATAGGGCGATTCATGGCGGCGACCGGAGTGACCCCCCGCGACCGATTCTCTAGGAAATGGACGATCAATCACCGGAACAGGATGCCGCTTCCCTGAGCGAACCGATGTCGGCGCGGATCGAGATCGAGGGACTGGACTCGGCGCCACGGCAGAAAGAACTCACCGATACGATTAGCGCTCTCGCGGGGATCAGCGGAATGCAGATTGAGAAAGGCGCCGTGCACGTGACTTACGATCCTCTGCAAACGAGCGCGAAGAAGATTGAGGAGGCCATTCTCGGAACTGGCAGCCATGTTACCAAAGCGGAGACGGAGACGGAGAAGCCGCACCCCGAAACTGCGTGAGCGCGTCGCGCCGGCTGGTGGTCGCAACGTTCGTCCAGGCGGTCCCGTACTTGAAAGCTGTGCCATGAATGCGTCGATTCGGTGACAATGAGATGGTTCCCACGGCTGGAGGAACATCTGCGCGTTTAAGCATATCCTGTTTGCGAAATTTCGTGCGAGAGGCGAAGTGGTGTTTACCCTTCTTCCCAATGCACCGAATCGATTGCATTGAGATCCTGAAGGCTCTCTCCGAGCACGCGAACAGGCAGCGGCGCGAATACGATATCCCGCGGAAGATCCGCGCCAGAATGGCCGGCCCGCGACTGGATTCGGCTGCTGCACTTTTCGCTTCGACCGAATCGACGCGTGAAGCGGTCACGCTCAGATTATCCCTGAACGCGGCTGTTGCTAACGGCCAACATGGCTGAGATTACCCGTGCAACTCGACCGGAGCCGCCGGCGTATGTCTCCACGGACGTAGAGGTCTCAGCCATGCCGATTCCAAAATGGATGATCGGGGAATTTTTCGGGACGTTTCTTCGAGGAAGTTTCGCGCAAGGGGCTCTCTGGCCGGCGAGGCAAACTGCCAGCCAGAGATGTTGAACTAACTAGTGCATCTTGTGCTTCGCGCCTTTTATGCCGTGCTTGCTGAGCGTATTCCCCTTCTCATCGAAGGTAACGGCCCACTCCTTACCGTCCTTGGAGAGGATCGCGTCGTAGTGATCTCCGTCTTTCTCCCAGCGAACGACTTTACCGCCGGTCGCCTGTTTATCGGCCGAAACCTGCGCCGCTTTGGGGACGTCGGACGCGTTCAAGGTGTGATCATCGTGCGCCTTCGCGAAGGAGAGCACGGGCAGCGAAAGCGCTGCCAGGATTGCCAGGGTTATTGAGTGGTTGGTCTTCATATTTAGGTTTTCGCATGGGCGTGGCCTGCCGCGTGTCACGTTTTGCCTTAAAGACAGGATGCCAATATCTGCTTCTGGAGACGACCGATCCCGAACCGTGCCGTCCGAGACGTTCGTGATGTCCATGGAACAGTGGGACAACATACTGGCTCTTCGATTCCAGTAGCGCGTGCGGGATTTTGGCAGGGTTGGAGTGACGCGATCGGAGGGAACACGCCGCTTTATTCTCGGCTTCGATTGGCTAGTTTCAGTTAGGCCAAGCGCTAACCTGAGCTCCGCTCAGTCATCTCTGCTGGTTTACCCTTCGCGGACACCGTTCCGGGCTGAGAGCCTGCACCTGCGCCGCAATTACAAACGCCAAACGCGATACGTTCCGTCCAATTGCCGTTGCCGCGTAATCCGGACTCCGCGGTAGCGCGCAGTGGTCGCCAGTCGATTTACTTCATCGTAATCAGGAATGAGGATCGAGTCGCCCGCTTCCATGCGAGCGAGGACGGCACTAAGAATGCCGGCACGCTGCGATGGCATTGGAACTCCCTTATCGATTTTCATGAGCAGATGCGCGTAAAGACCTCAGACTGTGCTGGTTTAACACGACGCGTTCTTCCGGTCGACTTTTTTTTGCTTTTATTTCTCGGCTGTTCATTGCTACGGGTATTCCTCAATATATCCAATACGATGAACCTCTGTTTTAGATGCGTAGAAATGCGGGATATTTGCAGGAGATGATCAACGCGGGGATCGGTCCCCTTGCGTCATTCAGGAAAAGGTATGGGAAACTAACTAAACCTGGCCACGCGCCTCTTCTCCGCGCGGAGGCGTTCCGCCATCCTCCTCGACCGGTATTCGCAGAACGATTTTAAATATGCCGTCGAAACCCGGTAAAGCGTTCCAATCAGGAAAGATCGTTCCTCCTGCGAGGTATTCCGGAACTCCGCTCTGGAAAAAACTGGGGTCTGAAGATGGTATTGCAACTTCCAGCGAGGTGCTCGATCCAGTGGCTGAGGCGCGCCGGTGCAGAGATGACCTTGGTGCATCTGTTTGTCTTCCTGCAATCAGCTCTGCGAGCAGGCTGCCGGCTTTGCGCAGCTGTTGACGAAGAAAGGTATGATTTGGGTTTCGTGGCCGAAAAAGAGCTGAGGGGTCGCGGCCGACATGACCGAGCGTGTGATCAGCGAGGTGGCGTTGCCGCTGGGATTGGTCGACATCAAGGTATGTGCGAAGGACGAAGTTTGGTCTAACAGCAAGCTGGTGATTGGAAAAAAATTCGGTGATCGGCCCCGCCCAGCTCTGCTCCGAAGCAGGCGATGAATGAGCTGTCCTACTTCAATCCAATGTCAATCCGTTGAGCATGAGCGTAAAACAACCGGTTGCGTGAGACGCTGATCGGAACGATACTCCGTGGCAATTGGATTAAGTCTGTTTGGTTCGTAGCGTGGTAGATCGTCAGGTGGGCCCGGCTCATTGGTGATTTGAAACCCGACTCTCGGGAACGGCTCTGGAGCTCGCAGTATCTCTCCAACAAATCACAATGAAATTGTATGTAGGTAATCTCTCCTTTGAGAGCACGGAAAACGATCTGCAAGATCTTTTCGAACAACATGGCCAAGTCGGCGAAGTGTCGCTGATGATGGATCGGATGACCGGCAAATCGCGCGGATTCGCCTTCGTTACCATGGACGACAAAACTCAGGCGGAAGCCGCCCTGAGCGCGCTAAATGGCAAGGAACTGAACGGCCGCACGCTGACTGTAAACGAAGCTCGCCCTCGCGAAGAGCGGCCGCGCGCTTTCGGCAATAGCCGGCCTTCGAACGGATTCCGACGCTAGGATAAGTTTTACCGCCGGTGCCCGACGAAGGGCGCCGGCGTGATTTTCCCCAAAGGATGAATTCAGAAAAAGCAATCGAACTGGAAGGAATGATTACGTCCGTCTTGGCGGGCACCATGTTCCGGGTGGAACTGGCAAATAAGCACACCGTGCTGGCCCATATCTCCGGTAAGATGCGTAAACGTTTTATCCGGCTGACAACCGGTGATCGTGTAAAATTGGAAATGTCACCCTACGATGTGGACAAGGCCCGCATCGTTTACCGCTTAGGTTAATAATATAATGCGCTTCTACTTCGACCCGCCCGCTCCACGCAAAGCCAAGGTTACTCTCCGCCGACTTCTCGTCCGATGCCCCACGACAGCAAAACTGTCCGAGACAGGCGAAACGATCGAGGAAGATGAGTGGGCGAGCTCGCCGCGAAAGACGGGCAAATTCAGCTGCCCGCACTGCAATAAGACCCATACCTGGCTCAAAAAGGACGTAGTTCTCGCGCGGTAATTGCTCTTCTCGGCAAAGGAGATTTGTTTGTCTTTCCGCATTCCTTTTCATCGCGTTAACTGGCTAACCAGCTCGTTCCTCATCGGGACGCTGGCGCTGTCGCTTACGGCCGTTCCACTGTATCTCTGGAAATTTGGGATCGACTGGTTCCAGATTATGCTGTTCTTCGTTTTTCTGGCGGCGACCGGCTTCAGCATCACGCTTGGTTATCACCGTATGTTTTCGCACTTCGCTTTTCGCGCGAAACTGCCGGTGCGCTTGTTTACCCTGATCTTTGGCGCTGGCGCCTTCGAGAATTCCGCGTTGATGTGGGCGAGCGAACATCGCCGGCACCACAAGCACGTCGATCACGATGAAGATCCCTACGATATCTCAAAAGGATTTTTTCATGCTCATATCGGCTGGCTGCTTTTTAAACTCATGCCCCACCCGCCTTTCGATAACGTCGCCGATCTGAAGAAGGACAAGCTGGTCATGTGGCAGCATCGTTACGTGCAGGTTCTCGCCGTCCTGGTCAGTTTTGTCCTGCCGACGCTTCTCGGCTTTTGGTGGAACGGCACGGTCGGCGCGCTGGGCGCGTTCCTTGTGGCTGGTGTCGCGCGCGTGGTAGTGCTCCAGCATTGCACATTTTTCATTAACTCGGCCTGTCACACCATCGGACGGCAGCCCTACTCGACCAAGTGCAGTGCGCGCGATTCCCTCCTGATGGCTCTGTTTACTTTCGGCGAGGGTTACCACAACTATCACCACGAATTTCAGCACGATTACCGCAACGGGGTGAAGCCGTGGCAGTGGGACCCAACCAAATGGATCATCTGGACGCTGGCCCATCTTGGGCTGGCGCATGGCCTGCGGCGCGTCCCGCGCGAAACTATTCTCCGCGCAGAGGGTCGTCTGGAGGAAGAAAGGCCGGCTCCCGTGGCTGTCGATTTTCCGGCCACAATTCCGGGATAGGTTCGGCGAAGGTTTCGCCGATAGTTATCACGCCAGCGAACGTTCCTTCTTGCGGCCCAGGGCAGCTTGCAGTCAGGTCCGAAGCACGGTTACCGTCGCAGCGAAATGGCCAGGAAACAGGCTCGCATAATAAAGCCAAGCGCCAAGATCTTGGCCGGACTGCATGTGGGGCGCTCCGGCATTCATGGCAAAGGGGTTTACACCACGCGCCGGATACGCCGTGGCTCGTGCATCATCCAATACACGGGCAGGCATATTTCGTGGAAAGTAGCGATGGATCTACCGCCGCGCGATCCCCAAAATCCCTTTCACACTTTTTACTACTCCCTGGAGAACGGGGATGTGATCGACGCGGGCGACGGCGGAAATGAGGCGCGCTGGATTAATCATTCGTGCGAACCGAATTGCGCCACTGAGGAAGAAGACGATTGCATCTTTGTCTACGCCCGGCGGACGATCTATCCGGGCGAAGAGTTGTTTTACGATTACCGGATTGAACCGGCCGCGCGGCGGACCAAGAAATTGGAAAGGGAGTTCGCTTGTCATTGCGGCTCTCCTCGGTGCCGCGGCACCATGCTCGACCCCGAGTAGCGCGCTTGGTCGCTACCCCGGCGCAACGATGAATCACTTCTCGATCACCGCCACGACCTTGTCATAGATCCGATCCCGGTCGTCCGGTTAGGTCGTCGTCGAACCTTTCTGAAAAGCGTGGAAACTAGGTGCGGTTTTGAGCCAACCGGAGAGGACAAACCATTGCCCCTCCTTCGCGTGATAGGTCACCGTTAAACCGAAGAGATCTTTTTCCTGGCAAAGAGCCAGTTGATCTCCTTTTTCGGCTCGTCGTCGCCGGCAGAGCGAACGCGAAGATCTTAAATTCTTCGTGCCAGTGTGAAACTCGCACCGTCTTCCATCGCCGCGCTTCGGCCCTGCGACAAAGAGGAAACATGCCAAGCACGACTCGGACGAGAGCCGCGCGGGTTCCTAATGCTCTCCGCAAACTAGCCGAGCGAGGACGTAGGCTGAGCATCAAACATGTTCCGGCGAGAATCGGCATGCTACAAATTCCACCTATAAGCCGTTTAGGCATCCGGCGACTTGTCGCGCCCAGATGAACTCTTCACACTGCACGCCGAGCATCATGGTATTACCGTATCAGGACTTCCTCGACCCCGCGGTCAAACTGGAACTGTTGCAGCGTCTGGACAGCGGAGGGCGTTGGGATTCTCTCGATGACGTGCGCTGCTGCACCATTTGCCACACGCTGATCAGCGGTCATGAGATTCGCGTGGAAGATCGCGGGAGAGGTGCTGAGCCGTTTCATCTGCAGTGCCCCACCTCGGGTTGCGCCGCGACCCCTGGAGACTGGGAATCGCCGCCTGCCTGCCAGGATCGGGGCACGGGCGAATTCAGCTTTTTCCTGCAGGACGACTCTACCTCCGCGGCCTGCTAGCTAATTCGGGGAGTGGCGGGTGAACGCCTTGACCCGCCACCCTTGGGGAGGTGTCCCCAGGTGGATTTCCTCACCGACGAGCAGTCCGGGCAGACGCCATACATTTCGCCTTTCCCGCCGGGGACACGCACCACTTCGATTTTCTTGATCTCGCGTCGACAGACGGAGCAAACCACGGGGATGGAAAATAGCCGGGGGGGAGAAACAGGGTGAGCCACACTATAAAATCGCGGCTCAGTCCCTGACTAGACGTGGTCAAATCAAGAGGGACAGCCGCAATGGTAGTTCCGTTCTTCGGGTAAATTCCTGCGGGAGCAGCGAGGGACTATCACCATCTCTCGTTAGGGAGGACCGGCGGAAATCTGTCCGCGGATGTCCGAGGCATTTTGCTCCCAGGAGCCATCGACTTGGTTTGCTGCAAATGATCGTTGCGCAGGGCGAGCAACGCGCTGAGCATCTGCCCGTATGCGCCACTCCGCCCGTTATGTTCTTTCCTGTTTGATTCTTCTCGCCTGCTCGGCGGCCGCACAAGATCTACCGAAGACCACGCGGCTTCTCCGTTTCCCGACCACGAACGGATCTTCCGTCGTCTTTTGCTACGGGGGTCAACTTTATAGTGTGGGCAAAGATGGCGGGGTCGCTCGTCGTCTCACCAGCGGCCCGGGTTACGCGTCCTTTCCGCACTTTTCCGCCGATGGAACCCAGCTTGCCTTCACCTCGCAGTATGACGGCAACACCGAAGTCTATGTCATGCCCGCCGAAGGGGGCACGCCCAAGCGTCTGACCATCACGGCAACGCTCGGTCGGGACGATGTTTCTGATCGGATGGGTCCGAACAATCTGGTCATGACCTGGCAAAACACCAAGCCGCAGGTTGTCTTCCGCTCCCGCATGCGGTCATTCGATGATTTCGTCGGTTCACTTTTCACCGTGGCTATGGACGCCGAGCTGCCCAAGCAGGTGCCGGTGCCGCGGGGCGGCTTCGTTTCCTTCTCTCCGGATGACTCCAAGATGGCGTTCAACCGCGTCTTCCGGGAGTTCCGTACCTGGAAGCACTACCGCGGAGGGATGGCGGACGACATCTGGATCTACGATTTCAAGACGGGAACCACCCAAGACCTGACGAATAATGCGGCGCAGGATATTTGCCCGATGTGGGGGCCGAACGACACCATTTACTTTCTCTCGGATCGCGACGGGCGGATGAATTTGTTTTCAACTGACCTGGGAGGAAAGGAGACCAAGCAGCTCACTTCTTTCAAAGACTTCGACATTAAGTTTCCGACCATCGGGAAGGATGCCATCGTCTTCGAGCAAGCCGGCTACATCTGGCGATATGATTTGGCCAGCGGTCAATCCTCCCCGCTGCCAAT
>JBDTXE010000079.1:0-8611 GCA_040006335.1 Verrucomicrobiota bacterium
ACGCGGCGGGCATCGAGCGTCTCGGTGTGATCGGTGAGGCCGCGCTTCTCCATGATGAGCTGGAGAATGTCGCCGATGTTCTCGTTCGGACAAAGAACGTAGGCTTTGACGATCGGTTCGCGGATTTCCTCGATGATGCTGGGATCGGGCAAATGCGCGGGATTATCGACGAGCTCGACTTCACCACGAGTCGTTAGGATCTCGTAGATCACGCTGGGACTGGTGGCGATAATGTCCATGTTGTACTCGCGGCGCAGCCGTTCCTGGATGATCTCCATGTGGAGGAGGCCGAGGAAGCCGCAGCGGAAACCGAAGCCGAGCGCGACCGAGCTTTCCGGTTGATAGACGAAAGCAGAATCGTTCAAGCGCAGCTTGCCGATGGCGGTTTTCAAATGTTCGAAATCGGCGGTGTTGATCGGATAAATTCCGCTGAAAACCATTGGATGGATTTCCTGGAAGCCGGGGAGCGCTTTTTTCGCGGAATTGCGCGCGTCGGTGATGGTGTCGCCGATCTTTATATCGGCGGTAGTCTTGATGTTGGCGATGAAGTAGCCGACGTCGCCGGCGTTGAGTCGCGGCTGGGCAAACATCTTGGGGGTGAAGACGCCGACTTCCTTAACTTCGTAGCGGGTGGCGTTGCTCATGAGCTTGATCGCCTGGTCGGCTTCCACTTTGCCGGAGACAACGCGGACGTAACCGACGACACCGCGATAGACATCGAAGACGGAGTCGAAGACGAGGGCGCGCAGGATTTCGTCTGTGGGCGCCACGGGTGAGGGAATGCGGTCGACGATGGCCTCGAGAATTTCCTCGATGCCAATCCCGACCTTGGCGCTGGCGTGAATCGCTTCCTCGGCCGGAATGGCGAGAATTTCCTCCAGCTGCCGATCGACCGCAGCGATGTCGGCATTGGGCAAGTCGATCTTGTTGATAACCGGGATGATGGTCAGGCCTTGCTTGTGGGCGAGATGGACGTTGGCCACGGTCTGCGCTTCCACGCCCTGGGCGGCATCGATAATGAGGAGAGCGCCTTCGCAGGCAGCGAGGGAGCGGGAGACTTCGTAGGCGAAATCGACGTGACCGGGGGTGTCGAGCAGATTCAGCCGGTAATCCTGCCCCGAGCGCGCCCGGTATTTCATCGTCACGGGGTGCGCCTTGATGGTAATGCCGCGCTCGCGCTCGAGATCCATGGAATCGAGGAGCTGATCCTGTTTGTCGCGCTCGTGAATGGTGCCGGTGGTCTCAAGCAGGCGGTCAGACAAAGTGGTCTTACCGTGGTCGATATGCGCGATGATGCAGAAATTGCGCGTGCGCTCGATGGCCATGAGGAGGGCCACTATGCGATTGCGGCAGGGCAGGGTCAACGGCGAGGGGCTCTCCTGCGACGCCGCTTCTCTTAATGCGATCGAATTCGGCCGGAGACGGAATAGTCAGCCGGCCCGTTCCGTAATTTTCGGAACGCGCGCGGACTGGAGCGCACTCTCGCCTCCCTTCCGCTAACTCCTCGGACCGCGCTGCAGGATCAGTTTCCCGTCACGGATTTCCGCTGAGTTAATGTCGTACTCGCCTCGATATTCACTCAGATAACTGCCAACCGAACGTGATTTTACCTGCCAGCCGAGCAAATCCTGAGGAAGAGGTCGACCATTGACGGTGACGCCGGCCAGGCTTGGCTGATCGAGAGAACGAACGGCGGAACTTTCCACGACGACATCGCCATTCAGGAAATAGCCGGCGCGCCCGACATATTCTCCTAGCGGCACGCTGGTCTGCACCTGGAGACGGTTGCCCTCGATGGAAACGAATACTTTGCCGTTGGCATGCCTACTTCCGGCGATCAGGTTGTTGATGTCGGCGGCGGTCAGCTCGACGGTGGCGGGCTGCTTGCGATCGCCAGCCTGTTCAAAGGCGTCCCACTTCTGTTTCGCGGTTGCGATGTTTTCCGGGGTGGTCGGAAAATCCGGCACAGGGGCGGGCTTGTCTGCGAGCAAATGGATCTGCGAGGCCCAGACCGCGCCTTTCATCACGCCAGAGTGATTTTTATAACCCCACCAGACGCCGATGGCGCCGAGAACGAGGAGGAAAAGGATGAAGCAGCAGAGAATGAGACAACCTTTGCCAAGGCAGCCCATGCCCTGGCGCGGCGGCGGCTGGGGCTGAAGGTGGGTCGTAGTCATGGGTTTGGATGTGCGGGCAGGGTTCGCTGGGCCGCGAGCAATCTGCCATAGAGTGCCGCCAGACTCTCCGATAAAACTCGCGGTCCGGAAAGCATCGGCATGAAGTTGGTGTCACCTTCCCAGCGAGGGACGACATGGACGTGAAGATGATCGGGCACGCCCGCGCCCGCGCATTCACCGACGTTAATCCCGATGTTGAAGCCCTGTGCCTTCAAGGTTGCGCGCAAGACATTTTGCGCATGGGTGAGCAGAGCGAAGAGATCCTGAATCTCGTCGGGATGAAGCCCCCCGATCTCGGCGACTTTACGTAACGGCGCGACCATGAGGTGGCCCACGGTGTAGGGATAGCGATTCATGATGAGGAAGCAGTGCGGACCGCGAGACAGCACGAGGTGCGCGGCGTCATCCTGAGCCTGCGCAGCTTTGCTGAGGAAGTCGCGCGAATCGATTTTGCCCTCGAAATACTCGGCCCGCCAAGGCGCCCAGAGATTCTCCAGCTCGCTTTTAGGAAATTGCACGCGCGAGAAATAAAAAAAGACGGCGACGAAGTCGAAAGTTATTTCGCGGGTGCGGTAAAGAAGCCGTACCGCGCCGGGGGATCGGTGATTTTGTCGACAACCACTCGCGCGCCGATCGACGCTTCGTCCTTTAGTGGACGAATCCAGTTCCCGGAAGCGAGTGCGCCGGTTGCAGGGGTAACGAATTTCGGCCGCTGGAGGTAGAGGAGAAGACCTTCATCCTGGGCGGGTGCGACTTCGTAGTGGAGGTGCTCACGGGCGGCGAGAGCGCGCACGGTCCGACCGAATTTTTCAAGGGCGTCCCGGTTCGTTCTGTAACCATCAAAGACGCGGGCGGTTGCGTAACCACAGGTGAGTACGCCAGCGACGAGCAAGGCGATAGTTTTTAATTTGTGAATCGTTAGCGCGCGCCAGATTCGCTCGTCCGGTCGAAATGCCGCGAGCTGCGCCGCGAGAAGGAGACAAAGCGGGGGGATCGCGGGAAAGATGCGATCAACACGCTTGGAAGGGAGCAACGACATGACGATCAGGCCGCCCAGCGCCCAGGAGATAAGCCAGAAGGTTGTCGCCGACACGGGGAGCCGGGCGTGACGCGATTTCCGCCACGCCAGCCATCCCAAAAGCAGAGAGAGCAGGCTCCATGGTGCCCATTTGTGCAGCAGATGCGGCAGGTAGAACCAGAAGGGCTGCGAGCGATGAACGCCTTCGTGAAAACGCCCGGCAAATTCCGTCAGGACGACATCTTCGTAAAAGCCGTCGATATATTTGATTCCGCCGGCGACCCAGCAAAGAAACAGGGCGAGAGAGAGAACCCAGGGCCACCAGCCACTCCAGGCCGTCGCCCACTCAGGTTGTGAGCGGCGACGCCACTGATACAGAACTAACGGAGGCAGAACGAAGGCGTAAATGATTGGACCTTTAACGAAGAGACCGGCGAGAAGAAGACCTCCAAGGAGCCAGCGATCGCGAAGGTTCCAAGGCGCGCGGTTGCGAACTTTTTCAAAGAGGAACAGGCCGGCAGCAAAGGTGACGAACGCGAGAGGCGTGTCGGTCCGCACCAGAGTGGCGAGACGCACGCTAAGGAGGTTGAGTGCGAACGCGGAAAGACCGACCAGGCCGCCCTCGCTTCCCCAAGCATTTGCGCCGGTCCGGTAGATCAGCCACGCCAGCGCGAGGGCGGCGGCGAAAGACGGGAGTCGCCACGCCATGTCCCATGATCTGGTGAGGGCAAACAATCCCGCGGAAGCCCACGCGACCGCCGGCGGCTTGGCACTAATATGATGGGAGGTGTGGCGTCGTCGGCCCGACCCGAGACCTTCCTGCGGCGTGGTTTGGTAAAGCCAACGTCCTTCCTTGATCATTTGATCTGAGACGAACGCCTGTTTCGCCTGGTCGTAGTCGTCCAGCGTCCACGGCCAGTTGGTGATGGCGAACAGAATTACCATGAGCGCGCTTACGACAAAGGTCATTCGATTCCGAGATCTGGGGGCGCTGGGTTTATCGAGGTCCATTTTTTGTCCCTAGTCCGCCTTGCAGAATACGGAGGCGCCGTGACGTGTCTTTCCCGGTAAAGCGATCAGGCGGGGCGTAGCTGCGCGAGAATGATTTTAGCGGCGTTCGCGGCCGCATCTCCCGAACCGAGGCGGGAGGCGACTTCTTCGAAATCGAGCAGCATGCGCCTGCGCCTTTCGCCGTCCGGGATCAAACTCGCGACAGCGTTTGCGATTTCACCGGCGCGAGCCCGGTGCTGGATGAATTCCGGAATGATTTCGCGGCCGGCAAGGACGTTCGGCATACCGAGGTGATCTACTTTTACAACGACTCGTGCAGCGAAATAGGTGAACCAGTTAACGCGATAGATCAGAACAAACGGCAGTCGGGCGAGTGCGGCCTCGAGCGTGGCCGTGCCCGAGGCGACCATGCCGGCACGCGCCCGGCGCATAAGGGACGAGGCCTGGCCGACGCTAACGGAAAATAGCGGCGAAGCAGGAAGCAGGTGGCTCCTGATCAACTGCGCCAGTTTCTCGGAGGCTGCGCCCACTTCGAAACGCAATCCGGCGTGTTGTTCGAACAGGCGCTGAGCCGCGTCGTGCATGACCGGGAAAATCTTGCGCACTTCACGCTCCCGGCTTCCGGGGAAAAGAGCGACGAGAGAATCATCGCGATCCGCTTCCAGATGGGAGAGTGATGGCGTGGTCGGCATCAGAGGATGACCAACGAAGACGGAACGAAGGCCGGAAGCCTGGTAAAGGTCGGGTTCAAAGGGAAAGATGCAAAGCATGAGGTCGAGCCAGCGTGCCATCTGGGAAATGCGGCGCCGATTCCAAGCCCAGACCTGCGGGCTGATGTAGTAAATGATTTTCAGGCGCGGCATTCTTTCCCGCAGAGCGCGCGCCAGCCGGAGGTTGAAACCGGGATAGTCAATCAGGATAACGGCGGCGGGCTGAGCAGTCGCGATTTCCGCGAGGGTGCGCCCAAATTCTTCGCGGAAAAAGCGATAGTGCTTGAGCACCTCCCACAGGCCAACGACGGCAGCGTCGCCGATCCAGTCGCGAAAATGTTCTCCGGCAACCGCCCGCATCCTTGGGCCTCCCCGGCCAGCGAAGGCCAGGTTCGGCTCTAGGTGATGAAGAGCCTGCAACAACGCCGCGCCGTGATTGTCGCCGCTCGCTTCACCCGCGACGAAGTATAGTTCAGAGGCGCTGGGGCCGGGAATCATGGCGCTCGTCTTCGTCTCTGCGGCAGGCCGAAGTGCGCACGTTCACGCAGAGCAAGAAGGCGGAATGGACTCTCACCCGAGAGAAAAGCGGCGCTCTTAGGAAGCACTGGACACAAGTCGTTGGGTGATCTCCACCGCCAATTCCAGAGCGGCGGCGGCGTGAGAGCCGGAGACGCGGGGTTCACCGCCGGTGGCCGCGCATTCCACAAAGGCGGCGAGCTGCTGCCGAAGCGGCTCTTCTTTCTGGATGGGGACGGCTTCGCGCGCGATCTGTCCGTTGCGGCGCCGGTAAATCTCACCGCTCTGCGATTGGTAATCTAACGAAAGATATGCATCCTCCTGGAAGACGCGGATTTTGCGCATTCGCTCCGGGCTGATCCGGCTGGAGGTGATGTTGGCGATACAACCATCGGCGAAACGGAGGCGCGCGTTGGCGATATCTTCGCCTCGACTGAGCACCGGCACGCCGACGGCATCGATGCTCTCCACCGGCGAGTGAACGAGGTGGAGGATGATCTCGAGGTCGTGGATCATGAGGTCGAGCACCACCCCGATATCGGTGCTGCGATTCGGGTAGGGCGAAAGGCGGTGGGCTTCGATAAAGCGAGGGTGAGTGAGGTGATCTTCCAGCGCGCTCAGCACCGGGTTGAAACGCTCGACGTGTCCGACCTGGAGAACGAGCTGCTTTTCTGCCGCCAGACGCGAGAGCTCACGTGCCTCCGCGGTGTTGTCGGTAATTGGTTTTTCAATCAGGAGATGTTTGCCGCGGGCAAGGAGGGCGCGCGCAATTTCAAAGTGCGTGCGAGTCGGCGTGGCAATCGAGGCGGCATCGACCTTTTCGGCGAACTCGTCGAGGGAAGCCGCGGGAGGTACGTGGAACGGCCGCGAAATTTCCTCCGCCCGCGCGGCGTCGGTATCGTAAACGGAGACAAAGCTCGCCTGCGGCATCTCCGCATAGATGCGCGCATGATTGCTGCCGATATGGCCGACCCCGACAACACCAACGCGCAACTTTTTCATGGTGCGACAGTGCTCCGGTCGGCGGCGTTGTCGAGATACCACGCGTAGGTGCGGGCAATGCCGTCGCGTAAGGAGATGCGTGGTTTCCAGCCAAGTTTCGTTATTTTGGAAATATCGAGAAGTTTACGCGGTGTTCCGTCCGGCAGGCTGCGATCCCAGGCCAGTTCGCCCTTAAAGCCGACGACTTCGCAAATGAGGCGGGCGAGGTCGAGAACGGAAATATCTTCGCCGGTGCCGACATTGATGATCTCGGGGGAATTGTATTGTTCGAGGAGAAAGAGGATTGCTTCGGCCAGATCATCCACGTGCAGAAATTCGCGCCGTGGTTCTCCGCTGCCCCACACCGTCATGGCAGGCGCTCCCTCCGTTTTCGCCGCATGGGCCTTGCGCAGGAGCGCAGCGAGAACGTGGGCGGTCTCGAGATCGAAGTTGTCTCCCGGGCCGTAGAGATTGGTCGGCATGAGCGAAATGAAATTGCGTCCGTATTCTTGCGCATAAGCCTGACAGAGCTTGATGCCCGCGATCTTGGCGATGGCGTAGGCCTCGTTTGTCGGCTCGAGCGGACCGGTGAGAAGGGATGTCTCCGCCATCGGTTGCGGTGCCAGTTTTGGGTAAATACAGGAGCTGCCCAGAAAGGCGAGCTTCGTCACCGCGGCCTCGTGGGAAGCGCGCAGGACGCTGTTTTGAACTCGCAGGTTATCGAGCAGGAACTCCACCGGCGCATCCCGGTTGGCCTTGATCCCGCCGACGCGGGCCGCGGCCAGCACCACAAATTCAGGGCGTTCGGCCAGAAAAAAATCGCGCACCTTCTCATCGTCCCGCAGATCGAGCTGCGCGCGCGTCCGTGTGATGACCTCGTGAAAGCCACGCGCATGGAGCAACCGCAAGACGGCGCTGCCGACCAGGCCGGCGTGGCCGGCGAGAAAGATCCTGGCCGTATTCTTCATACGCAGGTTTAGCATTTTCTTTTTCCGGCGCACACGCAATCCTCACTTCATGCCGAAGCGAGAAACCCGACTGCCGGTGCGCAAGACTTACAAGCTTTTCCTCGGGGGCAAGTTTGTCCGCGGCGAAAACGGGCAGGTGGTGACGGCCAAAGATGCGCAGGGGAAGGCGGTGGCAAATTATGCACGGGCGTCGCGCAAGGATTTCCGCGATGCGGTGGTGGCGGCACGCGCGGCCGTGGCCGGTTGGTCCAAAAACAGCGCCTATTTGCGGGGGCAGATTCTTTATCGGGCGGCGGAGATGCTGGAACGACGGAGCGAAGAGCTGGCGAGCGAACTGGCGCAGGTGGGAACCTCTCTGCGCTCGGCCCGTCGGGAGGTCGCAGCCAGCATCGAGCGGCTGGTCTATTACGCTGGCTGGACGGACAAGTTTGCACAGGTCTTTGGGGCGGTGAATCCGGTCGCGACGTCACATTTTAATTTCACCACGCCGGAGCCGACCGGGGTCGTTGCCCTTTTGCTCCCGGATGAACCGGCCTTGCTGGGTCTGGTTTCGTTAGTCGCGCCGGTGATTGCGAGTGGAAACACGGTGGTGGCGCTGGTCTCCGCCCGGAACGCCCTGGCGCCGCTGACCTTCGCCGAGATTGTTGCCACCAGCGATATTCCCCCGGGAGTAGTGAATCTTCTGTCAGGCGATCGGAAGGAGCTATCGTCTCATTTTGCCAGCCATATGGACGTGAACGCGCTGGTGGATGCAAGCGGAGACGAGGAGTTGAGTGCGCACCTTCAGGCCGGGTCGGCGGTCAATGTGAAGCGCTATCGGCGGTGGGAGATCCTGAACTATTTTGCGGACAATGCGGAGAGTCCCTATTTCATGCTGGAGACGGTGGAAATGAAAACGGCGTGGCATCCCATCGGTCTGTAGAGGGGAGAAAGGTCGAGAGGTGAACGGCAGATCGAAGCAATCGTTCGGAGTCGTTTTGGCCTGGCTCGTGATAAGCGGGATTTCGTTAGGTCAAAGTCCCGCGGCGGCGCCGAAAGTGCCGGTGGACGAATTGATTCCTTGGCTGCTGCAGGAAAATACAAAATTGCGCGGGATTCCTTTTAGCGAGGTAATTCTCGATACGACTGGCAAGCGAGTGCTCGCTTTCAAAAGTGAGGACGAAACCGATGCGCGCGTGGTGAAGCAGATCGCGACTGTGCTCGACGCGGTCATGGCGCAGCTCAATGCCG
>JBDTXE010000080.1:0-8589 GCA_040006335.1 Verrucomicrobiota bacterium
TTCTCCCTTCTCGGGATCGCTTTCGCGCTCTGGCTGCGGGAGATCCCTGCTGGCCATCCCGATCCACGGCTTTGGTTCAATGTTTTTTACGTCCTTTTCGCGCGGAACGAGCCACTGGGGCTCGGAATCGTCGTGGTTTTCAGTGCCGCCGCTTTTCTTTTATTGCGTATGCGAGATACCCAGGCGCCGCGTCTCTTGCCCTGTGAAGGTCCACCGCGACCCGGTTGGATTGCTGGCGCCGTCGCCCTTACGGTCTTCATCTTGACCGCAGTTGGCACACACGTGGTCTGCCATAACTACGGACTGACGGCGGACGAAAATCTGGGTGATTTCCAAGCGAAGATATTCTTACGCGGGAAAGTCCTGGCGGAAGTGCCAACACAATGGCAGCCCGCGGCCCGCATGCTCGCCCCCACCTTTGTCGATTACTTTCCAAGGACCCATTCCTGGAAATCGACCTACTTGCCGGTTTATGCGGCCATGCGCGCCCTTTTCCAGAGTGTGAACTTGCAGTCGCTCCTTAACCCTCTCCTGGCGGCGATCTCCGTGCTCGCGCTCTACGGCACCGCTAGAAGGGTGTGGCCTGGGCAGAAACGCAATGCCTTCATTGCGATCGCCCTTCTCGCAACCTCCTCACAATTTTTGCTCATGTCGATGACCTGGTACGCGATGCCAGCTCATCTGGCGCTGAACCTTGTCTGGCTCTGGCTCTATCTCTCTCCGGATTGGCGCAAGTTCTATCTCGCGCCGGTTGTCGGCGTGCTGGCGATCGGATTGCATCAGCCTATTGTTCACGCCCTCTTCGTGTTGCCGTTTCTCTTCCGGCTCTTACGCGAGCGGAGATGGCGACCAGTCGTCATCTTCGCTCTCATGTATCTGGCGGGCTGCGCTCTCTGGTATGCGTGGAAGGCTTATTATACGGTACCTGCTGATCCGTCGCAGCCGGCGGCCGGTATCGGCCAAATCTTCCGGTTAGTTCATCCTGAAATGGCGGCGATTCAGCCGATGAACCTCCTCCTCGTGATTGGCTGGGCCTGCCTGGCGACGCCGTTGCTGGCGCTACTCGGCTTTCGGCAATTTTTCCGCCTTCCGGCATTCCTGCGGGACGCCGCCTTGAGTTGTGTCCTGACCTTCGGATTTTATTACTTCTTCTATCTAGACCAAGGACATGGCTGGGGTTACCGATACTTTCACGGAACGCTCGGTTGTCTCGTCCTGGTTGCCGTCGCCGGCTGGAACGCGCTCCAGGAGAAAGTCGGACTGCGGCGCGCGAGCCTTTTCCTCGCATCCGGAATTGTGGCTTCCATCGTCATTCAGCTTCCGTTGCGTTGCTGGCAGGTGGAGAGTTTCGTAAGACCTTACGCCCGTACGGGCGTCGCTTTGCACGCTTTGCCTGTGCAACTAGTCGCGCTCGACGCGCGCGACGCTTGGTATTCGGCCGACTTGATTCGAAATGATCCTTTCCTTAAAGATCGGCCGTTGATCGTCTCACTCTTTATGCTTAATCAGTCAGCGGTACCTGTGCTCCAAGTCGCCGGGAAAACCCGTTTCATAACGAAGGAGATGTTGACCGAGCTGGGGATGCATACGAAGCGACATGCAGATATGGCACCCGATCCATTCATGTTAGGACGCGGAAAATGATGAAGGCCAGCGAAGTGAAAACGCTGCGCAGGAACGCGTCAAGGAGTGGCCTTGAAACCCGCTCGGAGTCGCTTTGGCAGCCCTGAGCAAGTGCGAGGAGAATGACAACACTTGGAACGGGCATCGCAGGCACGGGGGAGCTTGTTTCCACGGAGGCTGCAGGAACGACTGCATCTCCGAGCGGAACCTCGCTCGCAACCCTGTTTCTGGATCACGCGCGCAGGATTGTGAGCGCGGCGCGAGGTTTCCGCATCTTCGGCCTGTGCTGGTTGCGCCCGTGGTTTTCCTACGTGTTCTCGCCGGTGCTCAACCGCCTCTTGCCGACCAGGACCGTGCGCTTCGCCGATTTCCATGTCCGCCGGGGAGAGTGCGATCTCTACACGTTCATGAATCTTTTCGAAGATTATCCGGTGCCTCTGATCGAGCGGGCGCTCGACGAGGTCGAGATGGTCGCCGACCTGGGCGCGAACGTGGGCGCCTTTTCGCTCCTCATTGACAAAATCGTGCGACAGAAAAACAAGAAGATCAAGATCGCGGCAGTGGAGCCGAACACCGCGAATATCCAGCTTCTGCGCGAGCAGCCCTTCGCGGGTTCCCTGCTCATTCATCACGCGGCGGTCGGACCGGTCGAGGGAACCGCGCGTCTCGTGCGCGGGCGGAATTCGGTCAGCGACTACGTTGACTTCAAAGGAGGAACTGCGGGAACGCCTATCCCTATCCTTTCACTGGATTCGCTTTGTCCGGTCCCCGCCCTGGTCAAGATGGACATCGAAGGCGGGGAATGGGGCATCCTGAAAAATAGCTTACCCGACAACGTCCGTTTCCTCGTTCTTGAATGGCATTCCGACCCAGGGCAGGATCGCGTGCTCGCGCCGTCTGAGTTCATACCAGGAAACTGGCAGAAAATCTCCCGGGATCTCTACGGCTCGTCGACCTGGTACTTCCGGCGCTGATCGCCCGCAGGTCCGAGGTTAGGCGATCGCACCTGCCCGGCCGAAGGAATCGAAAGTCGCGATATAGTCGCGCGCGCAGTCATCCCAGGTGCGAGTTATCAAATAGGAATGGAGGTGTTCGCGCGGTGAGTTGATGAGCGAAAGTATTGCGTGGGTCCAGAGGTCGGGGTCGATTGGCAGAAAGTGTGGATAATCCGGAGTAACGTTCTCGGAGAACGCAGGGCAAGCTTGATTGACGATTGCGGGGCAGTCGCAAATGAGTGCCTCTTGCAGTGGAAGGCCGAAACCCTCGTAGAGCGTGGGAAGAGCGGTGCAGACAGCGTTGGCGTAAAGGCCGGCCAGCTCCGCGCCCGTAACGCGACCCGTCACAAAGACCTTGGCGCCCGCATCTCGCGCGGCCCTGATAGAACGCTCGAGCGACGCGAGTCCACTCCCGAGCGTAAAAACAAGCGCGAGGGATTTCAGTTCCAGTCGCCTGCGCCAGAGCCCGAGAAGGAATTGGTGGTTCTTGTGCGCGTAGCCGTTCGCTGGATAAAAAACGTAGGGCGATGAGGGGATCTTCGCGGTCGAGGGAGGTGGCAGAGCGGGCGTCGCCAGGCGAATCACCGTCGCGTCGATTCCATAGTGATGTTGCAGTCGCGCACGGCTAAACTGCGAGACGGTTACCACCTGGGCGTGCCGCACAGTCGCCGGCATGAGTATCTTGCGAAAAGCGCGCTCCAACGGCGAGACCAAAGCAGGCAGATCGAGCTCCAGCGTGTCGTGAATCGTTGAGATGCCGTTTCCTCGAAACCAGAATGGCATCATAGGTCCAAACGGGAACCAACAGACGCCGTCCTGCGGGAAATTTGGAAAAGAAAAGGCCTGGAGCCTCGCGACGGCGGCTGCTTTTCGCCACGAGTTCGCCATGCAACCGGTTGGCACAATGACGGAGGCTTCTCTCCATTCCGGGAAAGCCCCGGCCGTCCGCGCATTCAAGTAAATGCGCGTCGCGGGTAGTTGACGCAGGAATCTCGACGTGAGTTCGACCAGGGCCACGCCCGCACCCGCCACCGTTACCGGATCAAAGGCGGGAGCGATGATGTGCAGCTTCAATCCCGTCGTTAGGCATTACGCAGCCAGAGCTTGTCGGCTTCGATCACTCGACCATTTTCCCAAAGCTCGTTCGTTGTCGAGGCCTCATGGAAGCCGTGATCGGCGAGCATTTTCCGAAGTCGCTCGTAGGTGCCATCGGCACCGAAGGAAACTTCCAAAAGAAGACCGGCACAACGACGCCAAAGCTCTCCCATTCCTTCGAGCGCCTGCATCTCGGCTCCTTGCAGATCCAGTTTTACGAGGACGCGACTACCGGAGATTTGCAGGCTGTCCAACCGCACGGCCGGAACAACCCACTTTCGCGTCGTTCGGTCGGGATCGCGGTCGCCGAGCAGGACTGTGCATGAAGTCGAGGCGGAGGTAGGTTGCATCAACGTCAATTCAGTGGCCATGTTCCAAAGGGCGACTTCGACGACCCGAAATCTTCGTTCGCGCAATGCGGTTGCGCATTCGTGATTCGGTTCTACGCAGAGGAGGTCGGCCGCCGGCAGGGCGGCTCGGGTAATCTGGGCAAATTCGCCAATGTTTGCGCCACCGTCGATGATCGCGTCGAAATGTTGTGTCCTCAAATGGGCGTAGAGTTTTCGATGCCGTTGCAGGACGCGTGCAAAATCCTCTAATGGCCGAGCGATCGGTTCGAAAGAGACGAGCCAGCGCAGCCCACGCAATCCCATCCGGTAGAATTGAGCGGTCACAATTTTCTTAACCATCGCTGCACCCGTCGAACCAACCAGATCGGGATAGGTAGCCGCAACGCCCAAAAAACACGATCGAGCGGCGTGGCGCTCTCGAAAATCTTTTTTTGTATCCAATCGTCGGCTGCCTCATAAGGGCGAACTGCAATAGGATGCACTAAAGATGATCCCATCGGCACAACCGCCATCCCTGCCAACTTCGACGAGCGCCGCGTGTGGTGCGCCTCAGCTCCGAAGCCGAGATTTTCCACCAGATTCTGCCGCGGCACGATTGAGACAAGGTTATTCAGCCAGCAGGCAAAGGTCCAGGGCACGTCCCACGTATCCAAACCATCGCTATGCCGGAGATAGCAATCATCAAATTGTTTACGCCAGAAATTCACTGCACTTCCGCGCAGACCGCGCGCCCTAAGCCACGCTCCATCGCGCAGGCCCGGCCACTCGCTCATGGAGTCGTCGTAAAACTTCCAAGCCCGCCGCCAAGTGGCCCAACCCCATATGTGCGAATAGCGTGAAAAGCGGTAGCTATCACCAGCCGGCGGCGCCGCGTGCACCTGGTGCGGGCTGGTGCCGGCAATCACGCCGACGTGCTCGTCCTCCCGAAAACGTTCCAGCAGTATCTCGCAAAGCGGAAAGAAAGTCGGATCCGGCAGACAATCATCTTCCAGGATGATCGCCTCCTCAGCTTGCGCGAATACCCAATCGAGTCCTTCCGAAACATTCCTGCGGAGACCGATATTTTGTGGAGCGAATTTGCGAAAGACTTCGCAGGGCCAATCGATTTGCTCGATCGCGGCGCGCGCCGCGGCGCAGCTCGCGGCGTCGGTCGCTACTTCGGTTCGGGGACCGTCGGCGATCAGGTAAAGCGCGGCTGGCCGCGCAGCGCGGATGGCCGCGAAAACGCGCGCGGTCACTTCCGGCCGATTGAAGACGATGAAAACGACTGGCGTTTTGCAACTCCCTGGCATCTCCCGGGCCCCTCCAGCGGCGCACTCTTGCGGCGGCAAGTTATTGTCCACGACTGAACCAGCTCACCTCGGGCAACTGGCAATGTTGGAGTTCGTCCAGAGGGACGGCGAGCAAGTTTTGAAAGGCGAAGACTTCCCGCGTCAGGGGAATATTTTCGATCGGAAGCAAACCCCGGGGAAGCAGGCGAAACAGTCGATGCCGAGGGAGAAGGGAAACAAAATCCGAAAGGAAAACCCGGCTCACCACGTTCATCTCATTAAACTCGAACTGGATGTAACGGAGACGCTGGTTTTGGAACAGCCGTCTGGCCCTTTCAAGACCTCCAGCTCGTTCCCTTCCGTGTCGATTTTAAGAAAATCAATCAGTTCGAGGCCGTGCGCTTCGCAGAAATTATCGATCGTATCGATCTCGATCTCGAGGCCGACGGGCTCCGCCGTCTTATGAACGGCGGTAAGAACGTGATCGTAAATTGAAGCGTGACCAGTTCCGTTGCGGTCACCGTAATCATACAAGGTCGCGGATCCCACGGTCGATCCCAGGCCGGCGTTCTTCAGGCGCACCTTATCGGCGAGACGCGCTGAGAGCCGAGAAAATGTTCCGGGGTGAGGCTCGAATGCGAAAACGCTGGCTCGGGGAAATATCTCGATGAGCTGCGCTGAGAAATCGCCTTCATTGGCGCCAACGTCGAAGATCACCGGATCATCTTTTCCCAGAAACATCCGCAGCTTCGAACGCAAAAGGTGCCGTTCTCCGCTCAACGAATCCGTTCGATGATTGAGAACTCCCAAACCGCGAAATCCGACTTGAATGAGCCAGGCATTCCAGTCGCGAAAAAAGGGTCGTGCGAAGACGAATGCATAGGCGTCCAGAGAGCGATTCGCGGCTTTGAGAAGACTTGATTTGATAGACATTTCGGAAGTCAACTTTCGCGAGGAATCTTGAAAGGGAAGCAGTCCCAATCACACTTAGCCCGAAAGAGTGGAATAAGACAAAGCGCGCGCATCTGCATCGCGAAGATAGGCTGAGTCTTCCGGTGCGAGATGTTGAGGAGCACAGAGGGAAAGGCTTGGGCGATTACCGTCGCGGCAGCGGCACCCATGGGCCCATATCGGGGAATGAGGACGAGATTCAGCCCGATGTTAATCACTGCGCCAGCGGCGGTCCGCAGCGTGGCCATCCAAGTTAGCCCTTCCGTGATGTCGTAGCCGCTCTGGGTGACGCCGAGAAAAACGAAGACGGGGACCCAGGCGAGAATGCGGAGGACGGTTGTGGCGGAGAGAAACTGGTCGCCAAATAAACTGCGGACGATCACGGGAGCGAAGATGGTCAGGATTAGCGCGACCGCGAGACCGGAGAGAAAGGCGACGAGGAAGAGTTTCTCAAATTGCCGATGATAGAAGCCGAGCCCGAGAGCGCGCCAACGGAGCAGGATTGGAAAAAGCGCGGGCACCAACGCGACCGAAACGAGCGTGCACGCTTCCGACACCTGCGCTGCCGCGGAGTAAATCCCGGCCGCCCGATAGCCCGCCATTTTGCCGAGCATGAGAACGTCCGTGCGCATATAGATCATCACCGCGAGCGAACCGAGGAGGAGGGGAAAGCCCTGCGCGAGAAGCGGCCGCCACTTCAGCACCGGGGGCGCGGCCTTCACTCGCTCGCGCGAAACCGTGCGGTGAATGAGCAGCAACGCTCCGCCGATCAACCCCGCTTCCAGAGTTTCGAGAAAAGCGAAGACGAGGAGGGGAGCGCCCCACAGCACCGCCCCGATTTTCAAGCCGGCGGAGCAGAGAGTCGGGAGACCGCGACCGAGGAAGGTAAGACGAAAACGGTTTCGGGCTTGAAAGGTGTAGTCGAAGACATCGAGGGGCTGAAAGAGCAGACCCGCGCCGGCGAGAACGACAATCGCGAGGAGCAAACGATCCTGCCCTGCGATGGCCCAGACGAAACCGAGCAGAGCGAGATAGCTGGCAACGGCGATGATCAGCTTCAAGCCAAAAATGCTGCGGACGACGCGACTGTTTTCCGCGCCCGGCTCGGCCAGGTGCCTAACGAGCACCCGGTCGAGCCCGAAGGCCGCGACGACGGCGAAGATGCGAACAAAAGCGAGGCCGAACGCGAGAGAGCCGAAGCGTTGCGGGCCAAAATGCCGGCTGAGCGCGATCGTCACTCCCGCGAGAGTCCCAACCCGAACCGCTTGATAGAGAATCGACCAGACGCTGTTGGAGATGAGGACCTGAGTGCCGATTTTCATGCCCAGACCGCGTTCAGACTACGCTGCGGGGCGGCGACCTCACTGTCTTGGAGAGTTTCGATCAAGTCCGTCCATTGCTCGAGATGCCCCGCGAACGGCGCCGTTTTGCAGACCTCGAACTCCTCCAGCATTTCGCCGGCGAAGCCTGTGCCGATCAGGTGGCGCCGAGCGGCGAGACTGTTCCAGATCTTAGAAGGAAAAATCGCCTGGGTGATCCTGGGGTTTGCAGCCACGAGATGCGTTTCGTGACGCAGGAGATCGTCGCGCAGCTCCGCCGGACATTTTAACAGAGGCGAGGCCCGCAACCAGGCTGGCAACTGCGCGCTGCCGCGACCATCGGTGCGCATGGTGATGCGATAGCCGGCGAGTCGAAGTTTCTCGCAGGCCTCGACCAGCAAGGCTATGTCATGGCCATAGCCAAGGTTTCCGGAATAGAGCGCCGTCCGCGGCTCCGGCGTGGCTGACTTCGTAAAGGACAATGTCGGCCAATTGCGGATGACGATGGCATTTTCCGCCGGCCCGCCAAGGTTGGCACCGATCTTTACGACCTGGTCCCATTGCGCGAGTTGGCGATCCCAATAAGCGCGAAAGGCGCTGCGCAAGAACAGGGGATATTCGTGCAATCCCCTAACGAGCTCCGGGTAGTAATCCTGCAACCAATAAATGCTTCTCGCGCCGCGGCGGCGGATCGCGCGCGCCAACGTCACAGTGTTGGGCGGCGCGCTCGTCACGATGACGAGGTCGTCGGGCCGGACGAAGCGCGCGATGTAATTGCGGAAGGCGCGCCGGACCGAAGAATATTCCGCGAAGGTCTGCGCGATGTTGCCGCGGCGACCCTGGTAATGATCGAGATGGAGGATGCGCTCGATCGGTTTGGCGCGTTGGAGGTGGCGGTAATCGCCCCGGCCGCCGACCAACCTGACCTCGGCGCCCTCTTCCTGGAGCCGGGCGGCGAGATGCTCAGCGTAAAGCCCGGTCGGGG
>JBDTXE010000081.1:0-8563 GCA_040006335.1 Verrucomicrobiota bacterium
CTGCGTTCGGCGACCTCGGAAATTTCGGCCGGCGAGTAATCGTAGTTAAACCGCCGGGCGACAGTTTTGCCGGTGAGATAAGCCTTCGCGTCGCGTCCATGCAGTCGCAGGTAAGCGAGCTCCGGATTCGTCACCGCGTTGAGCGTGGCAGGCATGATCGTGAAATGATCCGCGGAGGGAGTATCCACATTGACGAACACCCCGCGGCGACTGCGGAGATAGGAAATAATTTCTTCGAGACGCGAAGGCTCGGTCCAGTGGCGGTTTCGAAACTCAACGGCGAGCGAATAGTCCGAGGTCAATTCAAATAAGCGGTCGAGCTCTTCGATCTTGTGTTGTTGAGGGGAGAAGGCGGGAGAGAGTTGGAGGAGAAGAGTTCCCAGTTTCCCGGCGCGCTTTAGCACCTCGAGCGCCGGCCGAAAAGCCTCCATCACCTCTTCCTCGAGCTCGGGGTTCAGCGTGGCGCTATCTTCCGGATCGAGTCCCAAGCGTCGGCGCAATCCCGGTGGGAGAAGCTTCGCCTTCGCCGAATGACGCGACAACACCTGGTGCAGTTTTACGTCGAAGGTAAAGCCGTCGGGGGTGCTCTCGCACCAGCGTTTCGCCATTATCGCGTCCGGCACCGCGTAGAAGGATGAATTCACTTCCACCGCGCGGAAGAATTGCGCGTACCAGCCCAGCCGATCTCCGGCTGCCAGTTTCGGCGGATACCAGTATTCGACAAAGCCCGGATCGGACCAGCTCGCTGTTCCCACCGAGATATTTTCGCCGGGTTTTCCCATCCCGCCACGACACGACATGTCGACTGGTTTGCAACTCCGCCGCGTCACCCGAGGTTCACTGCAGCGCGCCCACCGACATATCTACATATCATGATGCGTCAATTTGTTCCTTGATCCCGGCACGGAAACTGGTTTCTTCTCAATTGTGGCGCATCCCTTTGCCGAGCTTCTCCGTCGCCGGATCGTCGTCCTCGACGGCGCCATGGGCACGACCTTGCAACGCCTTCATTTGAGCGAGGCCGATTATCGCGGAGAACGCTTTCGCGATTGGCGAGGCCGGGATTTAAAGGGCGCGCATGAAATCCTGCTCCTGACGCGGCCGGAGGCGGTCCGGCAGGTGCATGAGGAGTATTTGCGGGCCGGGGCGGACGTGATTGAAACAAATACCTTCAGCGCCACCACCATCGGACTGCACGAGTTTCTTTTCACCGGGGAAGCCAGCGCGCGGAAGGATCCGGAGTTCTTCGAAGGTGTCATCCATGACCCGGCATTGTGCGCCATGGTGGAGGAGATAAATATCACGGCCGCACAGGCCGCCTGCGCCGCCGCCGAGCGGGTGAGCAATGAAACCGGCGGAGAGCGTTTTGTCGCCGGCGCCCTCGGTCCCCTCCCCGTCACCGCTTCGCTCTCGCCGGAAGTGAACGATCCCGGCTTCCGCGCCGTGACCTTTGCGCAGCTGAAACACGTTTATCGCGGCCAGGTTGATGGTTTGATCAAAGGCGGCGTCGATCTTCTCTTTGTCGAGACAGTCTTCGACACCCTCAACGCGAAGGCGGCGCTTTTTGCCGTTGCCGAAGCGCTCGCGGAAAACGGCCGGAAGATTCCACTACTGGTCTCGGGCACCGTGACCGATCGCTCCGGCCGGACCTTGAGCGGGCAGACCGTTGAAGCCTTCCTCATTTCCGTCGCGCATGCCGAGCCCCTGGTCGTCGGGCTTAACTGCGCCCTCGGTCCGGATGAAATGGCTCCGTTCCTGGAAGAGCTGGCGCACGTCTGCCCAACTTTCGTTAGCGCTTATCCCAATGCTGGACTGCCGGATCCTTTGAGCGAGACGGGCTTCCCGGAGACGCCCGAGACCTTTGCGCCCAAGATGCTTGCCTGGGCGCGCAACGGCTGGGTCAACATGGTCGGTGGTTGCTGCGGCACCACCCCCGCCCACATCGCTGCCTTTGCCCGAGCCGTGCGGGAACTTCCTCCGCGAAGGTTCGCTGCGCCCCCGGCTGCTTCGGCCTCCCCGGTTCTTCGCCTCGCGGGTCTGGAGCCGCTCGATCTCACGCCCGAATTTGGCTTCGCTGTCATTGGCGAACGCACCAACGTCACCGGCTCGCCCCGTTTTTCTAAACTGATCCTGGCGGGTGACTTTGAAGCAGCGGTCGCGGTGGCGCGTCAGCAGGTCGGCAACGGCGCGAACATTCTCGATGTCAATCTCGATGAAGGGATGCTCGACTCGGAGGCGGCGATGGTCCGTTTTCTCAATCTCATCGGCAGCGAGCCGGAGATCGCACGCGTGCCGGTGATGATCGACAGCTCGAAGTGGAGCGTGCTCGAAGCCGGTCTGCGCTGCGTTCAGGGCAAAGGCGTCGTCAATTCCATCTCGCTCAAAAACGGGGAGGAGGAATTCCTGCGCCAGGCCACCCTCGTCCGCCGCTACGGCGCGGCGGCGATTGTGATGGCGTTCGATGAGAAAGGGCAGGCCGACTCTCTCGCTCGACGGATCGAGATCTGCCAGCGCGCCTACGATCTCCTAACGAAGCGTGGAATCCTTTCGGCGTCCGACATTATTTTTGATCCCAACGTTCTCACCGTCGCCACCGGGCTGGAGGAACATCGCGCTTACGCGCTCGACTTTATTGCCGCGACCCGCTGGATCAAAGCGAACCTCCCCGGCGCGCGCGTCAGCGGGGGAATCAGCAACGTTTCCTTTTCTTTCCGCGGCAACAACACCGTGCGCGAAGCGATGCACGCCGCCTTCCTCTATCACGCCATCCGCGCTGGGCTCGACATGGCGATCGTGAACGCGGGGCAGCTCGCGGTTTACGATGAGATCGAGCCGGAGCTGCGCACCCGGGTGGAAGACGTTCTTCTCAATCGCTCCGACGATGCGACCGAGCGCCTGGTCGACTTTGCCGGCACGATCAAGGCGAAAGGGAAAACGCCGATCGAAGAGAAAGCGTGGCGCGCCGCACCGGTCGCGGAGCGGCTAAAGCATGCGCTCGTCCACGGCATTACTGACTTTATCGATGCCGATACCGAAGAGGCGCGGCAGGAATTCGACCGACCGCTGGAAGTGATCGAGGGACCACTGATGTCGGGCATGAGCGTGGTGGGCGATTTGTTCGGCGCCGGCAAAATGTTTCTCCCGCAGGTGGTGAAATCGGCGCGGGTGATGAAGAAGGCCGTCGCCTATCTCATGCCCTTCATGGAAGCGGAGAAAAGTGCCACTTCCAAACCGCGCGCGCGCATCGTCATGGCGACGGTGAAGGGCGACGTGCACGATATTGGCAAAAACATCGTGGGCGTGGTTTTGCAATGTAATAACTACGAGGTCGTTGATCTCGGCGTGATGGTCCCGGCACCGCAAATTCTCGAGACCGCCCGCAACCTGAATGCAGACGTCATCGGTTTAAGCGGGCTGATCACGCCATCGCTCGATGAGATGGTGCACGTCGCCCAGGAAATGGAGCGCGAGAAGATGCGCCTGCCGCTGTTGATCGGCGGCGCCACGACAAGCCGCGCCCATACCGCGGTAAAAATCGCCCCTCATTATGGCGCGAGCACGGTCCACGTCCTGGATGCTTCGCGCGCCGTCGGAGTCGTAAGCAAGTTGCTGAAGGACCACGCCGCCTTCGATCGAGAGACGCGTGCTGATTACGAACGCTTGCGCGCCGAATTCGCGGCGAAGAACCGCCAGCGCGATCTGCTCACGATCACAGACGCGCGGGCCAACGCGCCGAAACTGGATTGGCAAAATTACCTGCCGCCGAAACCAGAGTTCACCGGAGTGCGCGTGTTCGCCACGACCGAGACTGGCGCACCTGCTACTCAGATCTCGCTCGCGACGCTGGTTTCATTCATCGACTGGTCGCCATTCTTTCACGCCTGGGAATTGCGTGGACGGTATCCCGCCATCCTTGACGATGCCGTGGTCGGGAAGCAGGCGCGTGAATTGTTCGCTGACGCGGAAGAGCTGCTGCAGAAAATTGTCGACGAACGTTTGCTCGAAGCGCGCGGGGTCATCGGCTTCTGGCCCGCACAGGCTAGGTCTGACGATGTCGTCCTCGCGGACGGAACGATTTTTCATTTCCTCCGCCAGCAGATGCGCAAGCCTGCCGGGCAATATAATCATTGTCTGGCTGACTATATCGCTCCCGCGCCAGGCGGTGAGATCGATCGCGTCCACACCCCTGATCATCTCGGAGGGTTCGCGGTCACGGCTGGAATCGGCGCGGATGAACTGGCCGCCGATTACAAGCAGGCGCAGGATGATTACAACGCGATCATGGTGAAGGCGCTGGCCGATCGTTTGGCCGAAGCTTTTGCAGAATATGCGCACCAGATGGCGCGGGAGGCGTGGGGATTCGGGCGCGATGAGAAGCTCTCGCGCGATGATTTACTGCGGGAACGTTATCGCGGGATTCGTCCAGCAGCGGGCTATCCGGCGTCGCCTGATCACGCGGAAAAAATCACGCTTTTCCGGATGCTGGATGCAGAAAAACATTGCGGGATCGCCCTGACCGAATCGTTTGCCATGCATCCGGCGGCTAGTGTCAGCGGACTTTATTTCTCGCATCCCGAAGCGAAATACTTCGGCGTCGGGAAAGTGGGGCGCGATCAGGTGGTTGATTATGCGAGCCGCACCGACGAGACCCTGGCGGCGGTGGAGAAAAGGCTTTCGCCGAATCTTGCCTACGATCCAAACGAAGGGGTGGAATCGCTCGCCAGCAACGGCGCCGCGGCTGCGGCCTGAGCGGCCGGTTCTTCTTTCGGCCAGACCACATTCCAGGCGAGGCCGCATTTTTCCAGCAGCCAGATGACGTAGCGAGTCCCGTCGAATTCCCACCACCGCAGTCCGTGCGCGGCACAGCGCGGTTGGGCGTGATGATTATTGTGAAATCCTTCCCCGAGCGCGGTCAAGCCGACCCAGAAGTTATTCTTGCTGCGATCACTCGTCTCGAAACTGCGGTAACCAAATTGCGGCATGTGACAAATGGAGTTCACCGCCCAGGTCACATTATAGATGATCAACATCGGCACATAGAGACACCACAGCATCCCGGCCACACCGAAGAAGTAGCAGAGTGTAAGCGCGACGGCGAGATGCGGGAGGATGTAGAGCCAGGGCTGCTCCCAGAAGCGGCAGTACCAAATCTTGCGCACGTCGGCGGCATACCGTTTCGAGCGTTCCCGAAAACCCTCCGGCTTGCGGACGAGCCACATCATGTGCGCATAGGGGAAGCCGTGAATCGGGCTGTGGATATCCTCGTCGGTATCTGATTTCAAATGGTGATAACGGTGATCTCCCACCCAGGTGACGGGATCGCCCGCCAGGGTCATGGCAGAACCGCTCGCGAAGAGAAACTTCAGCCAGCTTGGCATCTCGAAACCGCGATGGGTGAGATAGCGATGCAGGTAAAGGGTAGTGCTCAGCCCGCCCCAGAAATAAATAAAAAGCATGACCGGCAGAAACCGGAACTCGAACCGCGTGAGGAGGCCGATGACTCCAAGCAATTGCAGGAGCAGAAGGACAGCAAAAATCCAGAGCTGAAGGCGTTCGCGCTTAAACATGAGATGGAGATGCTTTGCCGCAGAAAGCGGCGGGCGACTCTGCGCCGATTGCGAGCCCGGTGCAAATGCCTCGTGCAAAAATTGGGACGGCAAAAGAGATGCGGTCACGCGTTCATCGTGGCATGGTTCGGCCGACCGGGGCGTAGCTTAGCTTGGTAGAGCGCGTGGTTTGGGACCACGAGGTCGCAGGTTCGAATCCTGTCGCCCCGAGTTTATTCCTAACTGGAACGGCGATGATGACGGAGCGATCAATTTCAGGTTCCAATCTTGGCGTGTCCCCGCGCCTGGCTTGCTATCTGTCGTTAGCGTTGCTGTTTCTCGGTTTGACGCCGGTCTTCGCCCAGGATCCCGCTGCCAACATTGCGGCGGAACCGACGCCCCTCCCGGACAATGTCCCGCCCGCGCCGGCCACGCTTCCGGGGTTACCGGATGACGTTCCGCTTTCGTCGCCGACGCCCGACAAAGTGCCGGCACTCGACCAGCTCGACCGGATGTTCAAGGAAAGCTCGCTCGGGAAAGCGGCTGATGAAGCGCGTCTTCACGCACAGTGGCGAACCATCGCCAACCACGTGCGACACTCGCCCGACCTCGTCGCGGCACGAGCACGGGCGGAAAGAGCCCGGACGGACGATACCAAGCGCAAAGAATTGCGTTCCTATTACATGGCTCTGTTTGCCCGCATGCACGCAGAGGCGGCGACGCCGGAGTTGCGCGATTATCTCGAAGATCGCAAAGCGGAACACCTTTTCCTTCTCTCAGAGCCCAAGGTGCGGCCGGAGACCGCGATCGCCTTGCCCTCCCCAATCGCGACGATTAAGCCGCAAAAGCATCCGAAGAAAGGCAAGGCGCCAGAGGTATCGCTGCCACGGTGAGCTTCCTCCAGCCCGCGGAGAAACGGGCGGACGAACTCCAAATCTACGGCGGAGTCGCTTGCTGCCGAAAACGGCCCGACTATCCTCTCCGGGCAATCGATGGCGCGTTCGTCTAGTGGTTAGGACACAGCCCTCTCAAGGCTGGTGCACGGGTTCGACTCCCGTACGCGCTGCCATTCGCGTCGTTGTCAATCGCCGGCCAAGGATGGAAGCTGCCAAATGCGTGCAACCTTCTTTCTCTTTTTGCTTTGCCTCGCCACCATGAACGCCCAGCCAGCGCCAGAAGCGGAGACAGGATTGAAAGGCGTAATCAATATTTCCCCCGTCCACGGCGGACCTTCTCGGCCCGGCGATGCCGGTGGCAGTCCTCTCGCCGACATCACCTTCGTCGTAAAAGACGATCAAGGGAAAGAGAAGACGTTTACCACCGACGCGCAGGGGCGTTTCCAGATCTCGTTAGCGCCCGGTCAGTATCAGGTGATGCGGCAGGGTGTCTGCAAT
The DNA here is from genome assembly GCA_040006335.1 of Verrucomicrobiota bacterium. Classification (GTDB taxonomy): domain Bacteria; phylum Verrucomicrobiota; class Verrucomicrobiia; order Chthoniobacterales; family UBA10450; genus AV69. The sequence goes on from JBDTXE010000081.1 coordinate 6,941, forward strand.
GCCATCGGCTTCTACGGTCCCTTTAAGGCGACGGTCGCTCCTGGCCGAATCACGGCCGTGGAGTGGAAATGTGACAGCGGCATGCGGTGAACGCGGAGCGTTCGTCAGCGGGCGGAAAGGTCATGCGGCTCGTCCTTGGCGCGCGGCTCGGCGCCGTTCTCATCGGCCTGGCAGCCCTCTCTGCCTGTCGTCGGTCGGGAGAAGTTGCGGTGGTGTCGCAAATCCTCGCTGCTCCCGATGACGGGCAAGCTTCCAGATTTTCCCGGCGGGTGATCCGCGGCGAACATCTTCACGCGCGCCCACCGGAGCAGATCGCACTCCGCCTGGTGCCAGGTATTCTCGTTCGCCTGGCCGATGATGCCGAGCTTGTTGTCGGTGATTGTCGCCTGGGGAAGGATGGCGAGGATACGGATGATAGAATGGAAAAGCGCAGCGCCCGGTGCTCGCTTTTGAACGGCTCAGCCTGCTTCCTCCTTTCCTCGCGTTCCGGTCGGGGCGAGATCGAGGTGAACCTCCCGGAGAGCCGTTCTCTTCACGCTCATGGAGAGACATTGTTTACGGTCAAAGAGGCGGGCGCCGAATGCCTCGTCACCTGCGTGCGGGGAACGATCGAGGTGCAAATGCTGGGATCAGGGGAGCCGTTGCAAATTAACGGAGGGTATTTTTGTCAGCTCGACGCCCGTGGGGCCACTTGGGGGGCGGCGACAGAGAATGCGACCGCCCAGCAGGCGATCGTGAATTGCCTCTCTGCTCAGACGATTCTGGAGCGCCTTTCGGCCTCGGTATTCGCCGGTCCATTGCTTTGATTCGCGCAAAGTCCTTCGCCCGTCATCTGGCCCGGAACTAGCTAACTGCCATTGAGTGAAGCTCTTCTGTACTACCGCCTTGCTTGCGCCTTTTTTCGCTCTTCCACTTGCCACTGGTACCCTCGTTCCTCGCAGTTCAGTCTCTCAGCAGCTCGAAATGACGGTGAAAAGCGCTGGTGCCGTCTCGAGCCGAGACGCCTCTCCGCCATGTTTTCTCACCGCTTGGGCGGCGTGCATCTGCGCCACGAAACCAGCTGCCGTCGTCTCCTCGGTGCGATAGGCGATAAATCTGCGCCCCGATCTCGGGATCGAGATTATCCGAACGGCCATGGCCGTCAGAGTCGGCTTTGGAGAGAACGCGGCCGACCGGGATCTGTTGCTGATTAGAGATATGGTTGTAGCCGGAACTAAAATCAGTCCCTCGCGCGCCGACGATATTGCTCTCGCTGCCATCGCTCTCCAACCTGAGGCCGGCGCCCAAATCCTCAATTCTGCCCCTGACGTTTCGATGCGCCGACACATCCACGAACAGCTCTCCGAACTCCGAGAGGAATTGGATCGGATTAGGGAGCAAGAGGTACGACAGGGAAGTCACCTTCTGCATCCAACAATCATTCGTGTTGGGTTGATCCCAGCGGTTCGATCGCTGGCAATACGCTTCGAAGACTATTTTCGCGTCACCCTCGACCTCGACCCGGCGATGCTCGCGCTCGATTCACCGCTCAAGAATAATATCCCCGAGGCGGTTCGCCTCGCTGCCTATCGCGTGATCGAAGAGGCGTTGCCACGCGCGCGCGTCGGGCGCGGGGACTTCGCC